>JBHIWX010000008.1:0-71536 GCA_041987205.1 Rhizobiaceae bacterium
GGCATGTTCGCATCGTGAAAGACGACCTGATTGGCGACCTTGAATTCGCCATCGGTCCAATAGTCCTTGCCGGTGTTGTGGTTCCGGTCGAAATTCGGAAAGTCGGAACTCGATATGTCCAGCCTGATGCGCGAGCCTCTCCTGAACCTGATTCCTACCGGCATCATCTCGATCAAATATTTCTCGGGGACATCTGCTTCGAGCAGCATCGGATTGTCAAAGCCGTTTCGGTAGCGCGCGCGCTTGATGGCGTGAGAGATGTTTATGGCAACACCATCCGGTCCGACCTCGATGAGCTTCGCGGTAAAGTCGGTGTCGGGGGCGCTTGAGGAGGCCCACAAGTGCAGCTTAACCGGTCCCACGCAGAGCAGGTCGTGTTCCAGTGGAGCGCTCTGGTATACGAGGATGTCGTGCCGCCGGTCGAGTGGTGACTGGTCGCGCGGGGCAGCTTGCGAATCCGGCGCCATGAGGCTCATCACTGGATCGCGCGGGTCATAGACAAAGCGATCGGGTTCGCTGTTGACAGGCATCTCCACGAGCTTGCCATCACCGGAGACGCCATTGGCTTTCCCCTGGCTGTCCATGAAGAAAGTGGTCGGCACGGCACCTTCGATGGGCCAGCTGTCGAAGCCGACCCAGCGATTCTCGTTGAGGATGAAGACGGATACGCGCTCCTTCTGCGCAGGTTCCCTATCCTTCAGATGCTGGTCGAACCATCCGGCAACCGCATCGTGATAAATGACGGTCGACTCCGGGCCGTAGTCACGCGGACCCAGATGACCGTGCCATTCCGCGGAAGTATGTCCCCACGGGCCGATCATAAGCCGGTGATCCGCCCTCAAATCCGCATAGCCGAGATCGGACATGCCGGTAAAATTGTTGATGCAGTTGACGAGTCGATCCCACCACCCGGTCACGGTTGCGGTAGGCACCTTGATCCGCCCGTGATCCGGCCGGAAGTCCCAGACATCTAGGTGAACTTCTTCGAAATAGCGCTGTAGCTGCGGTGTCAGCGTTGAAGCGAACTCTTCAGGAAGTGACGCGAGCGGCAACTGCCATATCCATTTATGTCGGTCCACATTTGCCCACACCTCATCTGCCGCTTCCCGGCGGTGCGGCATGAACGGATCGCCTGCGCGCCGGCGGGCGTCCGCCGCCATGCCATAGACCCATTGCAGGCGTCTTCCGGTTTCGAACACGCCGTGTGTCATGTTTGAATGCGTGTCAGTCATGCCGCTCGGGAAAATCGCCGCTAGCGAAGGCGGTTGCTCGGCTGCCGCGCCCAACGCAAGACCGGCCGAATAGGAATGGCCAAACATGCCGACCTTACCAGAGGATCCCCCCAGTGTTGCGGCCCACTCTACAGCGTCATATCCGTCCAGCGGTTCGATTGCGCTGCCTGGAAATCCGTATGTCCATTGGTACTCGCCGTCCGATTCTCCTCTGCCGCGACAGTCCTGTACGGCGACGATGTAGCCAAGCTGTGCCAGTTGTGGCGCGTCATAGATAAAGAAGCCACTCGACTTCTCGTAAGGGGTCCTGCAGAGCAACACCGGGTAGCGGCCGGCAGAGCGCGGACGGTAAACGTCGGCGCGGAGCACCGTACCGTCTCGCAAGCGGCAGGGCACATTGTTCTCGACGATGACGGAGGAAACGTCGGTATCCTGTTGTCTGCTTGACATCGGTTACTCCGCTTTTGAAGCTCGACCGGGGCGGGTGGGAGCGCCACCGCCGCCATAGGATTTTGGATCGAGAAAATCGCGGAGGCCGTCGCCCAGAAGATTCAGACCCAGCACCGCGAGCGAAATCGCCAAACCCGGGAACAGGGGCATCCAGATGGATCGGTGAAGGTAGTGGCGAGCAACATCGAGGTCGATCCCCCAGCTTGGCGTAGGTGGCACCAGACCGACACCGAGGAAGCTGAGTGCCGCCTCGATGACGATGGCCAAGGCAAAGACAATGGTCGCGACGACGATGACGGGTGAAATCGTGCTCGGGCCGATGTGGCTTAGCAGTATCTTCCAGCCTGACTGTCCGATGACTCGCGCCGCAATGACATATTCCTTCTTCTTTTCCACCAGCACCGCACTGCGCATGACACGTGCGACACGCGGTATGTAGACAACCCCGATTGCGAGGGAGACGGTCCACAATCCCGGACCGATGGCGGCGACGAGGCCAAGGGCGAGCAACAGGGGCGGAAATGCAAGTATAGCATCGGAGATGCGCATCAGAACATCGTCAAGCAGGCCGCCGACGTAACCTGCGACCGCGCCGACGAACGAGCCTGCTATCACGCATATCGCCACCGAGGTGGCGCCGACCTGGAAGGAAACTCGGCTGCCATAGATCGTGCGGCTGAGTATGTCCCGACCGATATTGTCGGTGCCGAACAGATACTGCCAGGAGGGAGGGCTGAACCGGTCACGGATGTGAAGTTCGAGCGGGTCGTAGGGTGCGATGACCGGTGCGAAGAACGCCAATATTGTGAAGGCAAACACGACCAATCCGCCAGTCACCAGCATCTTGTTGGCTGACGCAAACCGCAACGCCCTGTGCATCGGCCCGATGGAAGCGTGTCTGGTGCCGGCTCTTGTGCGCGCTGCGGGTGCGATCTCAGTCACGGACCGATGCTCCCGTCATGCGGATCTGCGGGTCGAGCAACGTGTAGCTTATGTCGACGAGCAAGTTGATCAGGACGAAGACGATGGAGAGAAACAGAATCGTGCCCTGCACGACAGGATAGTCACGCAGGAAAATCGATTCCACTACGAGTTGGCCGAGACCAGGCAACGAGAATATTCGCTCCACGATGATGGCCCCACCTAGCACTGTTCCGAGTTCCATTCCTGCAAAGGTGATCACTGGGATCAGCGCATTGCGAAGGGCGTGCTTGTAGATGATCTTGCGCTCAGGCACCCCCTTGGCGCGCGCCGTCAGGATATAGTCCTCGTTGAGCTGGTCGATCATCTCCGAACGGGTGAGACGCGACAGCGCGCCAGCCATGATCGCGCCGAGGGTCACGACAGGCAGGACGAGATGGTGGAGAAAGTCGGCGAAATTCTCGCCTGGAGGCGTGTAACCTATGGAGGGAAAGATGTGCCACTGGACCGCAAAGCACAGCATCAGGAGGATTGCGAGCCAGAAGCTGGGCACCGAAACACCGACTAGAGCCGCAGAAAGTATGCCCAGATCTATCCAACTGCCTTTGCGCGCCGCTGCGATCGTGCCCCCAATGATCGCGATGATTGCCGATACGAGGACAGACCCGAGTGCCAGGAAGATGGTGACCCCCATCTTTTGCACGATGGTGTCCAGCACCGGGGTCCCGTTGACGATGGAATGACCCAGATCGCCCTGCAGCACGCGCCCCGCCCACAACACGTACTGTACCGGCATGGGTTGATCGAGGCCGAGACGTTCGCGCAGCGCGGCCTTGGCTTCTTCCGTTGCCTCGTTGCCGAGCACGGCGTCGACCGGATCTCCTGGCACGAGATGCAGGAACATGAAGACGATCATCGACATGATGACCAGTACCGGAACAAGTTGCAGAAGGCGCTTGGCGATGTAGCCGATCACGCGGGTGCTCCTTCCGGATAATGACACGCCACGAGTCGATTTCTTCCCATCTCTCTCAAAACCGGAACGTCGGTTTCGCACCTTGCCTGCCTCTTGAAGCAACGCGGATGATAGGGGCAGCCGGCAGGCGGATTGACGTTGCTGGGAATTTCGCCGGTGACGGCGGCCAATTTCGACTTGTCTCCGACACGCGCTGAGGGAATGGCCGTCATCAGCGAGATCGTGTAGGGATGATGCGGCACTTCATAGAGCGGGTCGCGCGGAGCGACTTCGACAACCCTTCCAAGATACATCACGATGACTCGATCGCTGACATATCGGATGACACCGAGGTCATGCGACACGAACAGATAGCTTAGATCGAATTCGCTCCTGAGCCGCATCATCAGATTGATGATCTGGGCGCGAACGGAAACGTCAAGCGCGCTAACTGGCTCGTCGGCGATGACGAGCTTTGGCCTGACCATCAGCGCCCGCGCAATGGCGACGCGCTGGCGCTGCCCCCCGCTCAACTCATGCGGATAGCGGCTTCCATGTTCCGGACGCAGCCCAACCTGCTCGAGCATCTGGCCCACCATGCGGTTGCGATCGGAAGGTTCGCCGATGGCGTGGATATCGAGAGGTTCCCGCAACAGGGCGCCGATGCGCATGCGCGGCGCAAGTGAGCCATAAGGGTCCTGGAAAACGATCTGCATCTCGCGCCGCATGGCCTTGAGGCCGACGCCTGTCAGGCTTGCGATATCAACGCCGTCAAACCGGATTTCGCCACCACTCGGTCGTTCGATGCTAAGGATGCATTTTGCGAGCGTGGACTTGCCACAGCCGCTCTCGCCGACCAGGCCCAGAACTTCGCCGGGGTAGATTTCCAAATCGACACCTTCGAGCGCCTTCACCGATGCGCGCCGCCGCGAAAACAGCGAGGCGCCGAGATGGTAGCGCTTGTGCAGGCCGCTTACCGTCAGTACCGGCTGGAGGGCGGCGGCGTCAGGCATGCAGCCAGCACCTTGCCGAGTGACCCGGCGTGACCTCCGTGAAGGGAGGCTGGCGCTCCTCGCAGATCTTCATCCGGTGGGGGCAGCGGCCCTGAAAATAGCAGCCTTCCGGCAGGTTATCGAGGCTTGGCACGCTGCCTGGTATTTCAGGAAGCGGTCCATCATCGCGGGTCGAGCCGGCAATGTCCGGCACGGAACGATGCAGGCCGATGGTGTAGGGGTGCAGCGGGTTTTCGAACAGCGCTTGTGTCGAGCTCATCTCGACGATCTGTCCCGCATACATGACGATCACTTTCGAAACCGTCTCCGCAACCACCCCGAGGTCGTGGGTGATGAGAATCATCGATGTGCCGAGCCGCGTGTTGAGATCGCGGATCAAGTCCAGGATCTGCGCCTGAATCGTGACGTCAAGTGCGGTGGTCGGTTCATCGGCCAGGACCAGTTGCGGTTCTCCGGCCAAGGCCATGGCTATGACGATACGCTGGCGCATCCCGCCACTCATCTGGAAGGGATAGCTGCGCACTCTCGTTTCGGGATCGGGTATGCCGACCAGGCGCAACATCTCCACCGATCGCTGCATGGCTTCCGACCGAGACATCGAGAAATGGGTGATGAAGACTTCGCCGAGCTGGTTGCCGACCGAAAACTTGGGATTAAGAGCGGTCATCGGCTCTTGGAATACCATGGAGACGATCCTTCCGCGCATCTTGCGCATCCGCGCCTCGCTTAGACCCAGAAGATCGATATCGCCAAGGCTAAGTTCATCCGCCGTGATGGTGGCGGGTGGCGAGCGCAGCAAACGCATTATCGAGCGAGCCAGAACGCTTTTCCCGCAGCCGGATTCTCCGACGATACCCAGCATTTCTCCCGCGGCGACTGTGAAGGTTATGTGATCGAGTGCGCGTACGCTTCCGCTCGTGGTCTGGAAATCAACGCACAAATCTCGTACCGTAAGCATTCACCGGCACCCTGATAAAGTCTCTGGGAAACGTTGCGGGAGCCGCCGGCAAGGCGGCCCCCTGGCGTCAGTCTACTTGTCGAGCCAGACGTGCGCTATGCCGCCGCTCTGATAGTGGGTATGGGCGCCTTTGTGAGGCTCCAGACCCTTGACGTAGCTGCGCCATCCGATCGGAAACGAGCTGGAGTAGACCCATATTGTGGGCAGGTCCTCTATGGCAATCTGAACAACCCGATCGTAATGCGGCTTGCGTTCGGCTGCATCGCCTGACGCAGCTCCCTTTTCCAGTTCCGAGATCATTTCGGCATTGTCGTACTTGTATCCGGTAACGTAGTTGTGCTGCGCGTCCGGAATGTAGAGTGCCGGCAGGATTGCTTGCGGGTCGCTCGCATAGCCGTGGCCCACGATACTCATCTGGAAATCGCCCTTGCCGCCGGCTACCCGTGCATTCCAGGAAGTGAAATCCATGGTCTCGATCTTCACTTTGATGCCGATCTCGATCAGTTCACGCTCCAGTACCGGAAGCATCTTTATGTAGGGGCCGTAGGTGAACGCGAGAAACTCGACCTCGAAGCCGTCGGGATAGCCGGCGGCGGCCATCAATTCCTTGGCCTTTTCGATGTTCTTGCTGCGATACTCGTCTTCAACTTCGGTGTGCCACGCAGTGTTTTCCGGATAGAATTGGTTGATCGTCTCTCCGACGCCATCTGCCGCACCGACCAGAAGTTCATCCTTGTCGATGGCGTACGCAATCGCCTGGCGGACCTCGTGCTTCGAGAATGGTTCGAAGCCGAGATTGAGAATCAGGTGATGCTGAAATCCGGTCGCATAGGTGCTGTATTCGACCTTCCCGGAGTCTTCCTTGCTATCCATAAGCATCGCGACCTGATCGGTTGGCAGGTCGGTCGATACGTCGACGTCACCGCTCCTGAGCGCATTGATGCGGACCTGGGGATCGACCAATGGCTTGTAGACGATCTTGTCGAGCAACGGCAGACCATTGTCCCAGTACTGCGCATTCTTGACGAAGACCCAGTCTCCCTGGGGCACATGGCTTTCGAGCGCGAAGGGGCCGGTACAAATCGGATGCTTCACCGAGCCATCCTCTTCCAGGCTCTCGGATGCCAATATGAATGCCTTATGGTGGAATCCGGTCTGGGAGGCGAGGAAAGTCGGATTGGGCGACTTCATGTTGAAGCGTACGGTGAGCGGGTCGACGACCTCGGTCGATTGAACCAGTGCGAGACGGCCGGCCATGCTGGAGCCGACCTTCGGGTCCAGCATCCGGTCGAAGCTGAACTTGACGTCATCGGCGGTCATTTTGCGGCCATTGTGGAACACGACGCCATCGCGCAGATGGAAGGTCCATGTCTTGGCGTCGTCCGACATTTCCCAGCTTTCGGCGAGACCGGGAACGATGTTGAATTCACGATCCGTCGTCACCAGTGCTTCGCAAACCTGCATCCACGCACGGGCATCGTTTGCTGCGTACATGATATGTGGATCAGTGCGCTGGAGATGGCCTTCGACGCCAACCGTCAGCGTACCGCCACTCTTCTGGGCATAGGCAAGGCTCGCCGGACCGGCGGCCATCATCATGCTTCCTGCTAATGCAATCAGGGTCTTAACTGTCGACCTCCGAGTTATCATCTGTTCCACTCCTTGTTTTGTCTTGTGTAGTTCGCGGCTAGAGATTGCTTTCGAGAACCAGTTCGTACGGGTTCGGGGGAACCCAGAATGCGGCGAAGTAGAGAACCTTGTTGCCGGACGTCGCCGTCGCCTGCTGGCGAAGACACACGACGTTGCGCTTGATGTTGAGATGAGATGCGACCTCGACGGGAGCCGACGCTGCCGCGATACGGCTGGTGATGTTGTCGACCACCAGACCCAGTTCCCTGCTGAAAATGTGCCGCAGGTTTTCGTTGCTCAGTTCTGACAGTGGCTTCCAGAGGAAGATCGGGTAGGCTGCAACGTCGACGTAATATTCACTGTAGATCGGCAGGTCGCCTGCAGCCATGTGGAGGCGCTGGATGACGTAAACCTGTTCGGCATCCTTCAGAAAGTTGCGCCAGCGCCCCTTGCTTCCGGCCTTTCTGCGCGACAGCACACGAGAGGTGAGCGGTGCTTGACTTCCCGCCACGTCCTGCAGGTTAAGGTGCAGTGGTTGCTCGATCTGCCATTTGACCGGCACGACGATCGTGCCAACACCCGGCTTGCGAGCAATGAGCCCTGAATCGGTCAGCCCCTTGAGCGCTCTTTGAACGGTCGCCAATCCGAACGGAACCAGTTCGACCAGTTCCTTTTCCGTTGGCAATTTCCCCTGACGTCCAATCAGTTCGCGACGGATCGCCTCGGCCAGGGCAGCGCGTAGCGCCTCATATTTCGGCTTGATGTCGTTCTCCGCAAGAAACCTCTGCAGGAACTCGCCCAGCTCGCGCCAGTCGCTGGCAAGGAACTCCCACGGTCCGGAACGGCTGCGACCCTTTCCGACCTTGTCATTCGTTAGCGGCTCTTCACGCTTCATGGCATCGCCTCCGACATGGCACTCAAACGCTAGTTCAAAAAATATGTAGTTGTCAACTACGTAGTTTTTGATTAGCTAGGCGGGCTGATCAAGCTTTGAAATGATCCGCGAAACGGAATTTCTAATGGGAGCGAGGATGTCGGAACACCCACTTGGCCCGCAGACGGGGATTGTGCCGAAAATGGTCGGATCGGCGACGATTTCACCGCAAGGCTCCTTCGTCGCGGGAAGCTTCCAGAGCTTCACGCTGACCTACACGGCGGGTTTCTACGGCATCGACGACAGCGGAAGCTTAAAGATCGTTCTGCGGTACGCCTCCGACCAGGGCTCGCCGCAGTTCACGGATCCGAAGGGTGCCAACTATGTGACGGTGACCGCGAGCAACAATGCGGTTTTGGAGGTTCGCTACGATTCCAAGGGAAATGTGCGCCCTTGGGACAAGTGCATCTACATCAAGGTCGTGCGGGGATACCTGACCGAAGGCGACCGCATTACCCTGGTCTTCGGCGACCGTAGCCATGGCTCTCCGGGAATGCGGATACAAACGTTCTGCGAAGAGAGTTTCGAATTCCGTGTGCTCGTCGACGCGATTGCCACCTATACCTACGTGCCCATCGCGCAGCAGCCCTGCATCGCCATCGTGCCAGGACCTGTTGAGCGCTGGCGTGTCGTCGCGCCGACACTCGTTCGCTCGGGGGAGCCATTCCGTGTCCGCATCAAGGGAGAGGACCGCTGGGGCAATCCCAGCAATTGCATGGAAGGGCATTTGAAGCTCGTAGCCGACATCGATACCGTCGGCCTTCCCGCTGATATCAATCCGCGTGAAGGCGCGTTCCATGCGAGTGTCCATGGAGTTGCGATTGATGCACCTGGGACCCATCGCTTCCAGCTTTTATCCGTGGACGGATCGAAGCTGGCGATTTCAAATCCGGTCAGGGTCGTGCGGGCTGAGACAGGGGGCAACGGAGCCTATTGGGGCGACCTGCATGGCCAGAGCGAAGAGACGATTGGAAGTAACAGCGCGCGAGACTATTTCACATTTGCCAAGGACCGCGCTTTCCTCGATGCGAGCGCGCACCAGGGCAACGATTTCCAGATCACCGACGCGTTTTGGAACGAACTCGCAATGCTCACCGAGGAGTTCAACGAGGAAGGCACCTTCGTGACCCTTCCGGGCTACGAGTGGTCGGGCAATACAAGCCTTGGTGGTGATCGGAACGTTTTTTTTACCGCGGAAGGCCGGCCGATCTATCGGTCCTCGAAAGCTCTCGTGCCTGAAACTAAATACGAGAACGAGATTTGCCCGACGGCTGGCAATCTGTTCGACGCCTTTCGGCGCGCGGGCGAGGACGTTATTTGCTTTGCACATTGCGGCGGGCGCTATGCCGATATCGGCCGTGGGCATGATGGCAGGATCGAAACCTCGATCGAAATCCACTCGTCATGGGGCACGTTTGAATGGCTGCTTCACGATGCCTTGCGGTTGGGGTACCGGGTAGGAATCGTCGCCAACAGCGATGGCCACAAGGGCAGGCCGGGCGCCAGCTATCCCGGTCCTTCGACGTTTGGAGCGGTGGGTGGACTTACCTGCCTTAGAATGCCTGAATTATCCCGAAAAGCACTCGTCGAATGCCTGCGTTCCCGGCACCATTTTGCGACGACCGGCAACCGTATGTTCATGGAGGTGGTGCTCGATTTCGAAGAACACGGCACGGTCTTTAAGGACGATCCCGCCATCTTTGAATCGTCGGGGATACGCGCACCACGTGCGATCATGGGTAACATTGTCCACCTGCCCGCCGGGCATGCCGCACTGAATGTCAAAGTATCGGGCACGGCGCCAATCCTTCGGCTCGATGTATTCAACGGTCTGGACCTGGTTGGTACCCACCGACCCTATAAGCCATCGCAGCTTGGCCGGACAATCCGCATCATTTGGCAGGGAGCGGAGTATCGCGGCCGTTTCCGTGCAGTGAACTGGGACGGGCGGGCGATCCTCGAAGACAACCGGGTCGAATCCTTTCAGGCCATCAACTTTCTCAATCCTGACAAGCGCGTCGCGAAGGCAAGCGATGGGAGTCTCGAATGGCGCTCCGTCACCACCGGAAATCTGAGCGGCCTGCAGCTCGTGCTAGCCGAGGCCGACTCGGGAAAACTCCGCCTGACGACAGCAGCGACTGATCTCGAAGTCGATATAAGGGATATCGGATATGAGGAACTCGCCGTCGCGGCAGGCGGTCTGGAAAAAAGGCTAAGCGTGGTCCGGCTTCCGGATCATCTGGACAAGCTGGATATTGAGTGCTCTTTGCCTGTGCGTATCGATAAACCGGGTGATAACGCAATTTATGTCAGAGTTACGGACATGGACGGCAATCAGGCTTGGTCCAGTCCGATCTATCTGTTTCGCTGAGTGGTCTTCTTGCGCGCTTGTGCCAGCTGGCTTGCAGGTCTCAGTTCGACTGCGCAGCTGGTGCAAATGTTCAACAGCACCATAGTCCGCGCCCACGTTTCGGCAGTCCGTCACCTAATCCGGCTGTTCTCTTGCTCGCGCCGCTCACAGATTTCGGTTCAAGCACATCCGGTTCATAGGTAAATTTACAGGCCGCGCCGCATAGTAGACGTGGCACTCTTGCGTAGAGCTCGGAACCACGATCCTGCAAAACTGTTTGCAGCCTATCATTCAGGCTCGAAATCTGATCGAGGATCCGTTGCATAGACTGGCCACCGTCCATATACAGACGCTCGGTTTCAACAAGATGCAAGGCCCGGCCAATATCCTTCAGTTCCTTGATTTCCTCGTTGGAGAAGTCCGACCCGATGTAGCTGGTCGCAACCAGAATAGTCCGGCCGATTTCGATTGCATCATTTTGAAGGTCTTCCATACCACCCTGACTCACTATTGTATCGGCTAGACGTGCAAGATCGGCGACTTCTCGTGCCGAACGCGAAACGAGCTCGGTCGGTTGGCGCTTTGAATCTGCGGATAATTAAACGGAAATAACATATTGCTTGTTGAGGGTCGCTGTCTGTTTCGCTGCGTCGGAGACAAAGCCTGAAAGTTGCAGCGTAGATCCTCCATGCGTCGACGATGACCTTGCCTCGGTGAGGCTATAAAAAGTTCTTACCATTGAGCAGTTTGTCGCGGAGCTTCGAGTTAAAGCTTTCGCAGTAGCCGTTCTCCCATGGGCTGCCGGGTTCGATGAAGGCAGTCTTTGCACCGACGGTTACGATCCACTTCCGCACCGGACCACCAAAGGGACTCCGGTCACTTCAATGCCGCCATTAACGTAGCAACAGCGGTAGCGGCTTTGCTCCAAAACACCAAAATCAACGCGGATCTCGCCGAGCGTCGCCCCCGGCTCAGCCGATCCTCGCTTCGCGAAGCACTCCGATGATCTGTTCGAGTTTGTACGTCGCTTCGGCTCATTCTCATCTCCCTCAACAGCTCAAACTGAGCCAGATTCTAACTGGTGGTGTGGGTTACTTCCCGGACTTCGTCGAACAGAAAAGTGAGTGCAGCTCATTATAATTCAAAAAAAACATTGAAATAATGAGGGGCACTCATTATAAGGCGAATGGGAGGATGGAAAAAGTTGCTCGCAATTGCCAATCTGCAAGTGATCTACGACGATGCCATCGAGGCTGTGCGCGACGTTTCGCTCAGTGTCGAGAAGGGTCGGATCGTCGCGCTGCTGGGCAGCAATGGGGCCGGGAAATCCACGATCCTGAAGGCCCTTTCAGGCGTCCTTTATTCCGAACATGGCGAAATCCGGAGCGGGTCGATCCTCTATGAGGGGGAAGATTGCACGAACCAGCCGCCGTTCCAGATTGTGCGCAAAGGTCTGATTCAGGTGCCGGAGGGGCGCCAGTTATTCGATCAACTGACCGTCGAGGAAAACCTGATCGTCGGGGGTTATTCCGGCTCCTGGCGCAAGACCCGGGCGCATCTGGCCGACGTGTACGACTTGTTCCCCGAGATCAAGCCTCACCGCAATCGTATCTCGGGTTATCTTTCCGGCGGGCAGCAGCAGATGGTTGCGGTTGGCAGGGCGTTGATGAGCGAGCCCAGAATGTTGCTGCTGGACGAACCGTCGCTGGGCCTGGCGCCGCTCGTAATAAAGCAGATCTTCGAAAAGATAGACCACCTGCGCAAAGAGTTGGGGCTGAGTGTCCTGCTGGTTGAGCAGAACGCAAGGCTTGCGCTGTCGATCGCTGACTACGGCTACATTGTGGAGCGTGGTCGCGTGGTGCTGGACGGCGCCGCGGATCGGCTGCTCGCCAACGACGATGTCAGGGAATTCTATCTCGGCATTCAGCGCGAGGGTGAGCGAAGGAGCATGCGTGACGTCAAGCACTACAAGCGCCGCAAGAGGTGGCTGCTGTGAGCGCGCCGATCCTTGAATTGCGCGACATGGGCAAGCGGTTCAGCGGCATCGAGGCGCTGAGCGGGGTAAGCCTGTCGGTCGAGCAAGGGAAAATCTGTTCGGTTATCGGGCCGAACGGCGCCGGCAAGACGACGCTGTTCAATCTGGTTTCGCGCCTGATCGAGCCCTCTTCCGGGGAGATCCGCTTCGACGGCGCGGCTATCCATCGGTTGCCGGCCTACAGGCTTGCCGGACTTGGCATCGCCCGCACCTTTCAGAATCTGGCGATCTTCAAGCATGAAACCGTGATCGACAACATTCTCATCGGCATGCACTCGCACATGCGGAGCGGTGTTTTTACGGCAGCCGTGTTCGAGGGACGCACTCGAAGTGAAGAAATCGCGGCGCGCGAGGAGGTCGAGGAAATCATTGAATTCCTCGAAATCGAATCCGTGCGCAATCTGCCGGCGGGAACGCTTTCCTATGGCCTTCAGAAACGAGTCGAGCTTGGCCGGGCTCTCGCCGTTCGCCCAAAGCTGCTGATGCTCGACGAGATGGTCTCCGGAATGAACCAAGAAGAAACGGAAGACATTGCGCGCTTCATACTCGATGTGCGCGAAGAGCGGGGCGTCACAGTCATGATGATCGAGCACGAAATGGGGATCGTCATGGACATATCCGACCATGTCTGTGTGCTGAATTTCGGGCGCAAGATCGCGGATGGTACGCCAGGGGAAGTTGCCGCCAACGCGGAAGTCGTCGCCGCCTATCTGGGTGAGGACGCAATCGCCTCATGAAGAAGTCCACCATACCGCAGCTTCCGGAAAAAGTGCTCGACGGGACAGCCACGCTGCCCGGTCTGCTTCGCCTGCGTGCAGAAACCAGTCCGGATCGGCTGGCGTTACGCGAAAAGGACCGCGGCGTGTGGAAGCGCGTCACCTGGGCGCAATACTATTCGAAGGTTCGCCAATTCGCCTTGTTTCTGCAGAATGCCGGCTTCGGTCCGGGCGATATCCTGGTCATCGCTTCCGACGGGACGCCAGAATGGTTTTATGCCGATATTGCCGCGCAGGCTCTAGGCGGCACGACAGTTGGTATCTATCCGACCAATCCCTGGCCGGAACTGCAATACATAACCCGTCATTGCCGGGCCAAGGTAGCCGTATGCGGAGACCAGGAGCAGACCGACAAGGTGCTGGAGGCCCAGCGCAATGGCGAAGGAATGCCAGATCTCGAACTCATCCTCACCGTCGACTGGAAAGGGATGCGTTCCTACGACCATTCCGGTCTGTGGCGGTTCGATGATGCGGTAGAAGCGGGTGCGAAGCTGGAGCGCGATGCAGCGGCGGTGGCCCGGCTGGACGCCAGCATTGATGCGCTCAATCCCGAGCAGGACGCCATCATCGTCTACACGTCCGGTACAACCGGCATGCCCAAGGGCGCCAGAATATCGCATCGCAACGTCATCTTTAGCGCGCTCACGCTCGGCGAAGCTTATGGTTTCGCAGACAAGCCCATGTCGGCGCTTTGCTATCTGCCGCTATGCCACATGGTGGAGCGGCTTTTCTCCCTGGTCGTCCAGCTTGTCTGGGGTGGCAAGGTAAGCTTTGCGGAATCGATCGACACCGTTGCGCAGGATCTTGTCGAGATAGCGCCCTCCTATTTCCTGGGCGTGCCGCGAATCTGGGAAAAGCTGCAATATGGCGTGACGATCCGCGCTGCCGAAGCAAGGCCGCTGGCCAGATGGGCCCTGAACCGGTCGCTGGAGATTGCAAAGCCGATTGCGGAGCGTTCGCTGGCCAATGGCGGAAATTTCGTCGGCATACGCGACAGGCTCGTATCCGGCCTGCTTCAGCTCCTGGTCTTCCGCAATCTGCGGGCCATGCTCGGACTTGACCGAATGTGGCTGGCGGCTGTTGGCGGTGCGCCGATCTCCACGCAGGTCGTCACCTTCTTTCGATGCATCGGTGTGCCGCTCTACCAGGTTTACGGGATGACTGAGACGAGCGGCCTTACGAATGTGCAGGTTCCCGGACATGTGACGCTTGGTTGCGCAGGTCAGGCCGTCCGCGGCATCGAGCAGCGCCTTGACGAGGACGGCGAACTGTTGGTTCGCGGAGAAATGGTCTTCCAGGGCTATCTCCACGACGAAGAGGCGACGCGAAACACCCTCGTCGATGGCTGGCTTCATACCGGAGACATTGCGGAATTTGATGAGGTTTCAGGTGAAATCAGAATCATAGACCGCAAGAAAGCCGTGCTCATCACGAGCGGTGGGAAAAACATCACGCCCTCTCTGATCGAGAACTCGCTCAAGGACAGCATGTTCATCGACGAGGCGGTCTTGCTCGGAGACGGCAGGAATTTCCTGGCTGCGCTGATCCAGATCGACTTCGACATGGTCGGCAAATGGGCGCAGGAGCATGGCTATGCCTATACCAATTTCGCTTCGCTTGCCGGTCTGCCTGAAGTCTACGCGCTGATCGAGGGCGAGGTAGCGAAAGTCAACGCGCTCTACGCTCGTGTCGAGAACGTCCGGAAGTTCGTGCTGCTCACCAAGCAACTTGACCATGACGATGGCGAGACCACCGCGACGATGAAGGTTCGCCGGTCGGTTATCGAGAAGAAATTCGCTCGCGAGGTTGCGGAAATCTACGGGGAGCATGCATGATGGACTATCTGCTCAGTCTCGTCGTTTCAGGCATCGTGATCGGGTCGCTTTACGGCATGATCGCGATGGGTTTCGCGATGATTTACCGGGCCACCGGGCTGGTAAATTTCGCACAGGGCGAGGTGATGATGCTCACCGCCTATATCGCCTATTCCTTTCAGGTCGATCTCGGTTTCGGATTTGCCGCGGCGGTAGTGGCAACCCTCGTTTCGGCCGTTTTCATCGGCATATTGCTGGAACGGATATTCATACGGCCGATGCTTGGCGAACCCGTCTTTTCTCGGGTTCTTGTGACCATCGGACTTGCTGTCGTGATCCGCTCCCTGGTCATAATGGCCTGGGGAGCCGAAGCCCAGCCATTCCCCGCGCCATTTGCCGGCAACGTTGTGCGAATTGGCAGTATTGCCGTCTACGCCTCCCAGCTTTTTGTGGTGGTGACGCTCGTCGTGCTCGGCGTCGCATCCTGGCTGTTCTTCAAATTCACACGGTTCGGTATCGCCATGCGTGCAACCGCGAACCGGGAATCCACCGCACTGCTGATGGGGATCAATGTCGTGCGCCTCTATTCCATGGCCTGGGGGATGTCGGCGTTCTTCGCCGCGTTCGCCGGGCTTTCCTTCTGCCTGATGTTCAGCGTCGAGCCGGACATGTCCCACATGGGGCTCAGGGCGTTCCCGGCGAGCATTCTGGGCGGGCTCGATTCCGTAACGGGCAGTTCGATGGCAGGGGTGATTATCGGTGTCGTGGAAAACCTCGCAGGCGGTTATCTCGGCCGAGGTCTCAAGGAAATTGCCGGCTTCATTCTGATCGTGGTGGTGCTGATGGTTCGCCCTTACGGCCTGTTCGGGCAACGCGAAATCGAGCGGGTATAATGCGAAGCGGAACCTACAAAGAGAGCTATCGGGAACTTGTCGTCCTCACCGACAACCGGGCCGTATGGGGCTGGACGGTTGCAGGAATGGCAGTGCTTGTCCTTCTGCCGGCATTCGGCGGCGCCTATCTCGTTTCGCAGCTGACCCTGATCTTCATCACGGCGATCGCCGTGCTTGGACTCAATTTGTTGTCGGGCGTCGCGGGGCAGCTGTCACTCGGCCACTCTGCATTCCTCCTGATTGGCGGGTATGCCCAGGCCATTCTGATGGTCGATTATGGTGTGCAAGGCTTCATCGCCATTCCGCTTTCTGGACTTATCGCGGCCGGCGCCAGCCTGATTGTCGGCATCCCTTCTTTACGATTGAAGGGGCTCTACCTCGCGCTGACGACCCTGGCCTTCGCCTACATCATGCAACACATCGTGCTAATCTCGGAGGATATTACGCGTGGCTCCTCGGGCATGGCTGTTCCCGCACTTTCGATCGGCGGCCTGCGACTGAGCGGCGTTTCCGAGTTTTACTTCATTTGTCTGGCGTTGGTGTCGCTGTTCACCCTCGTCACGCTCAACCTGGTTCGTTCGCGTATCGGCCGGGCATGGAATGCCCTGCACCATCAGGACATTGCAGCAGTCGCAATGGGCGTGAACATCGTGCGCTACAAGCTGCTTGCCTTCGCGGTCAGCGCGTTCTTCGCCGGTGTCTCCGGCGCGCTGATGGCGCTCTACTTCCGCTATATCAACGTAGAAAACTTCAGCATCACGCTGAGTGTCGAGATGCTCGCGATGATGGTCGTTGGAGGCATGGGCAGGACGAAAGGGGCGCTGCTCGGCACGGCCCTGCTGGCGCCGTTGCCTGAGATCGTCCGATTTGTCTTCAGCCTTACCGACGGTGCCGCCGAGGCGCTTTTTGAAAACAACATCTACGAGGTCAGGGCGCTGATGTATGGCGTCGTGATCCTCCTGTTTCTGCGCCTCGAGCCTGAAGGGCTGGCTGGAATCTGGCGCAAGAGCAAGCGGTTCTGGGTGAACTGGCCGCTATCGAAATGAATGCCTGCGCCTGGACGGCGCATGGCTCCGCAGCACCGCGGGCGGACTGTCCGTGGAACTTGAATGACTGGTAACCAAACCCAACGGGAGGAGGGATCATGAAACGAGCAATATTAAGCCATTTGGTCGCAATGGCATTGGCCTGCACGGCTGCGGTTTCGCCGACGAAAGCCGAAGAGGGGATAACAGACTCGGAGATTTTGATCGGAGAGGTCCTGATGTTGTCGGGGCCGGCATCTTTCATCGGAAAATCCGCTGCCGCCGGTTCCAAGCTTGCAATCGCCGAGATCAATGCGAATGGCGGCATCAATGGACGCAAGCTTCGCGGCATCTACGAGGATGATGGCTACGTTCCTGCCCGCTCCGTCGCTGCAGCGCGCAGGCTCGTCGACGTGGAGAAGGTATTCGCAGTAACCGGGACAACCGGCGGATCGGGCGTTACCGCAATCATGCCGGTACTCGAAGAAGCTGGTGTGCCGACGTTGGTTCACGTCGCGCCGAACCCTTCGGTCCTCAATCCCCGCAAGCCGAACGTGTTCATGATCGGGCCCGATTATGACCTGGCTGCGCTCGTCGGCATTCGCTACCTGGTGAACGAAAAGGGGCTCAAGAATGCCAAATTCGGCCTTATCTACCAGGAAGATGACTACGGCAAAAGCGTTCTGTCCGGCTACAAGCAGGCCATGGAAGAACTTGGCCTGACGAGTGTGGCCGAACTCCCCTACAAGCGCGGCGCGAAGGATTTTTCCGCCGAAGCGTTGCGCTTCAAGGAGGCTGGCGTCGAGGTTCTCTATCTCGGAACCGTAATATCCGAGGCGGTTGGCATCATGTCGGAGATCCGTCGTTTGGGGATGGAACCCACCGTCATCGGCAACTGGGCCGCGGGATTGCCGATCACCATCAAGCTGTCCGCCGAGTCCGGCTACGATTTCTATTTCACCGATTACTACGCCTCCGCTTCGGATGCTGCGGGTGAAAAGCTCTACGCACTGGCCAGCCGGCTGCTCAGCGAGGAAGATGCTGCGGCAATGGGACGGTACGGCGTTGGCGGCTACGTTGCCATCAAGGTCCTGGCATCCGCCATCGAGCAGTGCGGTCAAGAGCCCACGCGAGCCTGTGTTATCGAGAAGCTTGGCGCTGTGAAGGATTTCGATACCGGAGGTCTCACCGGCCCCATCTCGCTGGACAATGAGGACGGCCATGCCATCCCGCCGATGAAGGTGTTTCAGGTCGATCGCGCTGGCGGATCGGTGAAAACGCTCACAGATTTTCTCCAGTACTAAGACGAACCGGCCGGGCGCTCTGCGCCCGGCCGTACCTGCCCGTCAAATCAAGAGTGGAATAGCGACATGGGAGTTGAAGTCCGCAAGATCGGGGCGATCGCGTGGTTGACGCTCAACCGGCCGGACGTGCGCAACGCCCTGGACATGGATAGTTTGAAGGCGATTTCGGCGTTTGCGGATGATCTGGCGAGCGACCCGGAATTGCGGGTTGGCGTCATTGCTGGCGCAGGTGACTATTTCTGTGCGGGTGCCGACCTGGCCGAATTCCTAGCGTCCCTCGACTCTTCTCAGAGTGTCAATGGCCAGCCTGACTTTCTCGACGTCGTGTTCTCGACATTCGAGAAACTTCGCAATGTTCCGGTGCCGATCATTGCAGCGGTAAACGGACCTGCGATCGCGGGAGGGCTCGAGTTGATCCTCACCTGCGACATCGTGATCGCATCCGAACAGGCCACCTTCGCCGACGGGCACGCGAAATATGGAATCATTCCCGGTGGCGGGTCGTCGGCAATCTTGCCCAGGCTGCTGCCCGTCAACGTTGCACGCTACCTGTTGCTGACCGGAGAAGCGTTGCCGGCCACAACCATGCACCAACTCGGTCTGGTCAATCAGATCGTGGAGACCGAACGGCTGGAATCCGCCGCGCTTGATCTGGCGAAAGCCGTCGCCGAGAAGAGCCCGCTGGTTCTGGCGCAGATGAAGAGGCTGGTAGCCAAGGCCCAGTCCATTTCGTTACGTGACGCGGTGATCGATGAGTTTCTTTCGCTGAGAAACCACACCCGCTCTGTCGATCTCCATGAGGGCCTGGCCGCATTCGCCGAGAAACGGCAACCCGTGTTTGTTGGCCGCTAAAGGCAGTCAACCCGAAAAGGAGATCGTTCATGCAAGAGGTCTACATCATCGGCGTTGGCATGACGTCGTTCACGCGGCATCTGGACGAAAGCGTGAAGTCGCTCACCGAGTGGGCAGTCAAGGATGCTTTGGCCGACGCAGGACTGGAGAAGGAAGCCATCGGCGCCGCGTTCTTCGGCAATTGCGCGCAGGGTTTCCTCGAGGGCCAACATCTCGTGCGGGGACAAGTCGCGCTGCTGCCGTTGGGGCTGCAGGGAATCCCGATCTTCAATGTCGAGAATGCGTGCGCGACGGCGAGCACTTGCTTCCATCTCGCATCAAGTTACGTGCGGGCGGGTTCGGCAAGAATCGCGCTCGCAGTTGGCACCGACAAGATGTACACAAATGAGGGAAACAAGCGCTTCGGCATATTCGACAGTGCCTGGGACGTAGCCGACGCGCAGCGCACCCATGCCCATTTCGTCGATCTGGGTAACATGCCGGTGCCACCGGGAACCACGTCTCCCCGGCCTTATAGCCCTTTCATGGATGTCTATAGCGGTTTTGCCCGGCAATACATGCGCCGCTTCGGAATTACACAACGGCAGCTGGCCCAGATCGCTTCCAAGAATCGCAGTCATTCGCGGGCCAACGAACGCGCCCAGTTCCGCGAACCCATCGATGTCGATGAAGTGCTGGCGGCAGCGCCGATCACCTATCCTCTCACGCTGCCCATGTGCTCGCCGATATCCGACGGTTCAGCTGCGGCGGTCTTGTGCACGGAAGAGGCGTTGGCCGAACTCGGTCTCGACCGGAGCCGGGCGGTCAAGGTCGAAGCAAGCGTCATACGCACGGCCAGCGCGCGTGATCCGGAGAACCTCGAACGGCATTTGTCGCACCTTGCTGCGAAGGATGCCTATGCCCAGGCCGGATTGCGACCTGAAGACATGCATGTCGCCGAAGTCCATGACGCAACCGCGATGGGCGAGTTGATGCAGTCGGAAAATCTGGGTTTTTGTGAAATCGGGCAGGGTGGGAAACTGGCCGAATCCGGCGAGACATCCCTTGGAGGCCGTATTCCGATCAATCCGTCCGGCGGCCTGGAAGCCAAGGGACATCCGATCGGGGCCACGGGTCTCGGGCAGATATTCGAACTCGTCTCCCAGTTGCGTGGTGAATGCGGCGAGCGCCAGGTGAATGGCGCACGCTACGCGATCCAGGAGAATGGCGGCGGTATCTGGGGGATCGAGGAATCGGTTTGCCACATCGGCATATATTCGGGGAACAGGTAATGCGTCTGAGTGGCAGGACGGTGCTGGTCACCGGTGCGGCATCCGGACTTGGCCGCGGCGTGGCGACTTATTTCGCCTCGCGTATGGATTGCAACGTCGTCGCCCTGGACATGGGAATGGAAGGACTATCCACCCTGGAGCAGGAAGTTGGTTCCGACAGGATTGCCGGTGTCCAGGCCGATGTCACCGAACGCGAAAGCGTGGCCTCTGCCCTCGAGGCCGGCGTGGAACGTTTCGGCGCGATCGATGTCTGCTTGAATTTTGCTGGTGTCGTCTCGCCGGTCCACATTGTCGCGCGGGATGGACAAGGTGTCGAACTGGATCGCTTTGCGCGGGCGGTCGCGGTGAACTTGACCGGCACGTTCAATATGATGGCACAATGCGCCGGCTACATGGCGCGCAATCGCGAAGACGAAAATGGCGAGCGTGGCGTGGTCGTAAATATCGCCTCTGCGGCGGCATTTGACGGCCAGGTTGGTCAGGCGGCCTATGCCTCCAGCAAGGCGGGAGTGGTAGGGTTGTCATTGCCTGCTGCGCGTGAACTCGCGCGTGTCGGGATCCGGGTGAACTGCATCGCGCCGGGGGCTTTCGATACGCCCATGCTGCGAAGCGTTCCCGCGACAGTGGTCGACCGGATCGTCGAAACCGTCCAGTTTCCGAAACGGACCGGAAAGATTGAAGAGATCGCGGGACTTTGCGTCCATCTGTGCGAGAACAGCTACATCAACGGAGAATGCATCCGGTTGGACGCTGCAATGCGAATGCCCCCGCACTAGCATGATAGGTTCCGATGGGTCTATTTTCGGCCAAACCGATTCAGGCAGAAAAGATCGGAGTCGAGTTCATGGCGAATGAAATTTCCGCAGGCGGTGAAGAACGCAAGACCCGTGTTCGTCTTCCCAAGAATAGGCGGCGCAACCAAATTCTCGATGCCGCCGAAGAGGTCTTCTCGGATCGCGGCTATGAGGTCGCTACGATTGCAGAGGTTGCCGTCCTTGCCGGTACGGCCGAAGGAAACGTTTATCGCTATTTCGAAACCAAGCGGGATTTGCTCGCAAGCGTGATAGCTCGTTGGTACGAGGCCGCCATTGCCGAACTCGACGAGAAGACGGCTTCCCTCGATGATTCAGCTGCGCGCCTGGAATTCTTGATTCACTTTCACATCTGCGCCCTGCGTGACAATCCAGGATTGTTGGGTCTGATTATTCGGGAGGTGCGAACACATAATGACACTTACAAGAGCATTATCGGTAATTTGAACAGGCGGTATACCGGCTATGTAAGCCAGGCGCTTATTGACGGCGTGGCGGCTGGTGACTTCAATCCGAACTTGCCGGTATCGCTAGTGCGAGACATGGTTTTTGGCTGCATCGAACACCATACATGGCGCTATGTATCGCAGAAGGACACTTCCGAGATGGATGTCGATATGATGACCGATGAGGTATTATCGCTGCTGCGTTCGGGCATCGAAAGAAGGACCAGCTTGGAGGACGGCGCAGAGGCTTTGAAGGCTGCCAAAGCTCATATTCGCCTGGCCGAAGACATTCTGAGCCACATCTGACATTGACCAATTATAGCTTGGCAGCCGGTCCGGTTTGCCTGAGCAAGGTCAATCTGTTTCGAAATGCATTTTATGCGACTGAACAGACCAGATCGCGCTGCTTGGCTGAGCGTCCGGAATGGGGCCGATAGTCGACGTTCAAATGGGTTGCGATTAAGACTCGTCGGACCGCCCAATGCAGGTGGGATGATAGTCAAATCGCCTACCTCGGCAGAGCGATTTGCAAAATGAGAATGTGAAATCCAAAAGAAAGGGCGCCTTTTAGCGCCCTTTCTCATTTTCAATTTGTTTTAGCTACCGAAGAAGCCGACCAGAAACGCGACAATCCGAAGGACGGTGCGCATATCGAGGTGGACTTCGATGTTGACTCGAATGACCATTTTTTGGTCTCCGGGTCCGTTGGCGCCGACAAGACCCTAATGGGGTTGATGTCGGGATTTCGAAATCCAGTTCTTGCATTCCAAGGGCTTCCATGGCGCGGCCGCACCACCGGGAGGCCCGAATTCAATTGCTGATTTTACTGAGTTTTGCGCTTAGGTTCTTGGGTACTTTTGTTCTGAGCTTGCTTCGGTGCTTCAACAGTTAAATTTTTGCTTTGCTGAGTTTCTGCGCTTGCTATTGGATCTTTGACAGGTTGTGCTTTGGGTGCTTTGGGTGCTTTGGGTGCTTTGGGTGCTTTGGGTGCTTTGGGTGCTTTGGATTGGCCAACGCTCGAAAGCGCGCGCCACCGATGACATGGTGACTGATTCAATTTTATGCAATAGCCGCCCGCGATATTTTGGAGTGTGCAATGGAACATGATCCGACGAAGATATTGCACAGCTTTATCGGATCAATCCACGACCTGTTGTCCGACAAAGAGATTCAGAGGGCAAAACCTGACGAAATCTCCATCACGACAGAGCTGGCAATGCGCATGGGGCCGTATTTCGAGGGCTGGCGAGTAAGCCCGGAATGGACGCGCCGCGAGGAGGAAGAGAAGCGCATGGCCTGGAATGACGACGCCGGCAAAGAACATCTAAGAAAAATTCGGCCGGACATCATCGTTCACCACATGCACCGCGAGGAAAACCTGTTGGTGGTGGAAGTGAAGCGGAGCGGGGTAAAGCGTGGGCTGGAAGACGACATTCTCAAGCTCACGCTTATGACGCGCGAGGTCAGCACCAATCCGGATTACCACTATGGCTACGCGGTTGGCGTCCACCTCATCCTGAATATTCCTGAGAGCAAGGTGACCGGCTGCGACGTGTATATCAACGGGGAAGTCGACAAGGCTCTGACCGAAGCTCTGAGACAGCAGCTGCCGGGCTGACAACTACCCTTCGAACTTGGGTCGGGCTCCCCACTGACGTCCGCTTCCGGGTGAAGGCAACGGCGCCTGAATGACCGAAATGAGGGCGCAATGCTGACTGACGACTTCGGGGCCGTAAGCAGAACGACAGTTTTCAGATGACTTCAACCGCTTCGTTCTCAATGTTAGGCTGAAGTAGAGGGGGGCGCCGTGTACATCTCAGAAATTCGGATCGAGAACTTTCGCCTGTTTGGCGCAGGTGATCAGGCCTTCGTGGTCCCGCTGGCGCCGGGACTTACTGCACTGGTCGGCGAGAATGACGCCGGCAAGACCGCGGTTATTGATGCGCTCCGGTTGGTGCTCGGCACGCGCGACCAAGATATACTGCGTGTCGATCCGACGGATTTTCATCAAGCGACGCTTGGCGGCGAGCGCGCCGACCAGATTGTAATCCGCCTGACCTTCCGCGATCTGACCACCGCCGATCGCGGCGCCTTCGCCGAATTCCTGACCTATGAGACAGCGGCCGGCGCAACCGACACCGCGCTGATCGTGACCTGGGTCGCGAAGCGCAATTCCAAGGAAGGTAGCTCGCGCCGCGTACTGCCGCCGGAATGGCGCACAGGCGCCAAGGGTGACGGCCCGCTGCTCGATCTGGGTGCCCGGTCGCTGTTGACCTCAACCTATCTCCGACCCCTGCGCGATGCCGAGCGCGCCATGAGCGCCGGGCGAGGTTCTCGATTGTCGCAGATCCTTCAGCACACCAAGGAAATTCGTGATATTGGCAATCCGTTCAACAAGCTCACCGACCCGCCGGCCGATCCGAAGACACTGAGCGTCCTCGGTTTAGGAGACTATGCAAATCATTTGTTCGGCGAGAGCGAAGGCATCAAGGAGGCACGCAAGCGGCTTAACGACGAGTATCTAAAGCCACTCTCATTTGCTAACGACCTGCTGCACGCGCGGATTGGCGTGGCCGGCGCGCAGGATGACGGCCTCAGATTGCGCCAACTGCTAGAAAAGCTCGAACTCACGCTTGCCGCATCGGCCGACGCCGACAGCGCACACAGCCGCGGACTCGGTTCCAACAACCTTCTGTTCATGGCGTGCGAGCTACTGCTACTCGCCGCTGAAAGCGATGGCTTCCCGCTGCTGCTTATCGAAGAGCCCGAAGCGCATCTTCACCCGCAGCGCCAACTGCGTCTGATGTCCTTCCTTCAGGAGCAGGCGAAGACGAAGCGCGCCGACGGGCAGCGCATCCAGATCATCGTCACGACGCACAGTCCCAATCTCGCTTCGGACCTTCAACTCGACAATCTCGCGTTGATTGAAGGTGGGCGGGCATTCCCTCTGTGCAAGGGCAAGACGAAGCTCAGCGCATCGGACTATCGATTCCTCGAACGCTTTCTCGATGTGACCAAGGCGAACCTGTTCTTCGCCCGCGCGGTGCTGATCGTCGAAGGCGACGCTGAGAATATCCTGCTGCCGGTGATCGCCAAGCTTCTCGGCCGTGACTTCCATCATCACGGCGTGTCGGTGGTCAATGTCGGCGGTGTCGGGCTCGGCCGCTATGCGCGTGTATTCATGCGCGAGGATGAAGTGAAGGACGGGATCATAAACATTCCCGTTGCTTGCATTACCGACATGGACGTGATGCCCGACAACGCGCCGTGGATCGTCGGCAAGTTGGAAGACGGCCAGGAGATCCCGGTCCGCCCGCCGTCCAAGCGACAATGGCGGATCAAAGCCGATTTCCCGGGCGATGAGCTGGGGCAGCGGCGTGCCGAGCGCAAGGCCAAGGCGTCGGGCCAACAGGTCGAGACATTCGTCGCCGACGAGTGGACCCTCGAATTTGACCTCGCCTTTCACGGGCTCGGAAAGCAGGTCTACCGCGCGGCCTCACTGGCGCTCGCCGATGACAGGCTCAACGCCGGCAGCACCAATCAAACCGCCATTCTCGCCGAGGCCGACGGAGAATTTCAGACGCTGCTCGATGCCGATCACGATCAACCAACACTCGCCTCGCATATCTATGCGCTGTTCGAGGTCGACGGCGCCTCCAAGGCCATCGGCGCGCAATATCTCGCTGAGCTGCTCGAGAAGGAGATCGCTGACGGCGCGCTCGATGCTGAAAGCCTGCGCGAGCGGCTTCCGCCCTATGTCGTCGCCGCGATCGCGCATGTCACCGGGCCGTTTGTGCCGTCATCTGCAGGAGGCGCAGCGGCCGGACCGAACCCGCCGGCTGCGGGACCCAACCCGGCGACTTGAGCTATGTTCGACGATCTAATCCGCGAAGATGATGTCGCCTGGGCGGCAACATTGATGGGACTGGGGCCTGATGGGTTCGCGCCGGTCCAAGACGACGACAGCCGGCTCCGGGCGATGCTTCGGCTCGATACGGTCGATTTCGAGGCATGCCCAGGCAGCGGCAAAACTACTTTGTTAGTTGCGAAGTTGGCAGTGCTGGCGACGCGCTGGCCGCAACGGCAACAAGGCATCTGCGTGCTCTCGCACACCAATGCGGCGCGCAACGAGATCAGCGCGAAGCTCAGCAATACGGCGGCGGGCATAGCGCTCACGCGCTACCCCCACTTTGTCGGCACGATCCACTCGTTCGTGAATGAGTATCTGGCGCTGCCCTGGCTTCGGTCGAAGGGCGTCGAGGTGCACTGCGTCGATACGCAGATTGCGCTTGCAAAGCGCTGGGCTCTACTGCCGGGCAATACGCGCTGGGCGTTGGAGCAGGCCCAGTTGAAGGAATCCTGTCTGATCTATACTGAGTCAGATTACGGCGGCGGCAAGACAGGCAATTTTGGATCGCACACGCCGACATACCAGGCGATCGTAGCCGCACGTCGCGCTTCTAGCGAACAGGGCTATTTCTGCTTCGACGAGATGTTCGTCTGGGCGAACCAGCTGCTCGACCAGCACCCGGAAACGATCTCCACACTTCGTCAGCGCTTCCCCCTGGTTTTCATCGACGAGGCGCAGGACAATAGCGAAGCGCAATCGGCGCTGCTGCACCGCATCTTCTGCGATGGCCACGCGCCTTCGCGTCGGCAGCGGTTCGGCGACTCCAACCAGGCCATCTTTGGGAGCCCCAACCACAGCGGCGCCACGACTGATCTCTTTCCTGGCGAAACGGTACACCCGATGCCACGCAGCTATCGCTTCGGTCAGGATATCGCGGACCATGTGAAGGGCCTAGGAGTCGCACCGCAGCCTCTGGTCGGCGCCGGGCCACCCGATCACCTTGGCGCCGATCCCAAGCCGCCTGCGATTTTCCTGTTTGACGATGAGTCGGTGCAGACGGTACTGGCGCGCTACGGCCAATATCTTCTGGACACCTTCGACGGAGCCGCGCTCGAGAACGGCGTGTTCACGGCGGTTGCTGGGGTGCACGAGCTACACGAGAACGATCGCATACCGCGAGCTATGGGGCATTATGCGCCTAGTTACGACCCGACGTGGACGAGGAAAGAATCCGCCCCGAGCAGCTTCGCGCAATATCTCGCGCGAGCACGTTTTGAGACGGCCGGCAGCGACAACACCGGCAAGCTGGTCAACGCGACGGCGGCGGCGCTGCTCGCCGCAAGCGAACTTGCCAGCGGCACCCACGGCCAAATCACGCGAAAGTCCCCGCATCGCCGGGTGGTAGAGATGCTTGGTGACAGCGGTGTGCGGGCCAGATATCTCGCTCTGCTGGAGATCGTCTTGACGTACAAAGGCGATATCCCCCCGGCGGTCTGGGCGGCAGAAGCACTGGCGCACATCGAGGCCCTGGTGCGGCAACTAAGCGATGTAGCTGCGTTGGACGGCGATGTCGTCACGTTCTTGGCGGCACCTCAGCCGCAGGCCACCCTCGAAGGCGAAGCTGCCGTCGTCGCGCGCACCGATAACCTGTTCGCCTATCCCCCGGACGCACCACGGGTGCGCATTCGTCTGGGCTCGATCCATTCGGTAAAGGGCGAAACGCACACAGCGACATTGGTGCTCGACAGCTTCTTTCACAACCACCACCTGAGCGAACTCAAGCCTTGGTTGCTGGGGACAAAATCGGGCGGTTCTTCGATAAACCGCAGGGGCAGGCAAGTCTTCGAAGGTCCCCGCATCCTTGGGCGGCTCAAGCTCCATTATGTCGCGATGACTCGCCCGACCCACCTGCTGTGTCTCGCGATGCGCAAGGATGCCTTCAGCGAGGGGGAGTTCGACACGCTGGCGGGTCGTGGCTGGACTATCATCGACTGCTGCGTCCCCGCTCAAGCATAAGCACTCGCCTTCCCCTGCGCTAATCTCGGGCCGGCGCTCACGTTCCGCCCCTCCGACGACATGCTCTTGCGATCTCCACTCACATCGAGCTCTAAGAATCCGCGCGTGCGGTTTGTAGACAAATGGTAGCCTTTGGGATCAACAGCGACGTTGCGGAACGACCGATTTAGGGCACAGTGGTGAAGGGTTCAAAGCGGGACGAAATAGTACAAACCTTAGAAATAGGCTTGCCACTTGTGCCTACAGACAGTTGAAGTGATGCTTGTGCTTCAAACTCTGGCAAGCGGGGCATGTATGTCTGTTTTGGATATTCCTCTCAGAAAGGCGCTACAATTGTTCTATGCGCCACAATCGTTGCGTCGGACAATTTTAAAGGAGGACATTCGTCTTGATCGCCGAAAAGACGCCGGCGGCAATAGAAGCAGAGGCGGTGATTTCTATTTGCCTTTCTGGTCAGATGTCAAAAGGCACATATCGGGCGATGGCGATCTAACTCAACTGACTGGTGATCGTATAAAGTCAAACAGGAATTTCCAGAGACTATATCCGTTGCTTAAAGACGGCGTCCTCGAATTACTTAGTGCGAAATTGCGTTGGTCAAACGAACCAGTCGAGATCGTCCCCCAAAGCGTACACGGTAACCTGAGAATTGAGGACCTAGGTGGCACAATTCGTATAAGAGATGCGCTCCACGCGCGCGTCAGGGGAGAATATACCCGCGTCGTGTACCCCTACTTCAGCGAAGAACCGGCGCTCCCCGAAGAGGGCGGAAGGTTGGGTTTGTGGGTTATGCAGCAGGCCCTGACAGAACTTGATCCAGATGACATGCGCATTATCGACGCTCTTCGTCGGACATTCTTCTCTCCGCGAACGACGCCGCTGCAAGGCAACGAAGAGGCGGTTTTCCGTGAAAATTACAGATCGTTGATCGGCGAGTGGGAGCGTCTGAAGCATGAATGAGAGGTCCCGGGTTACAGAGTCCAATCCACGCGGTTGGCTTCCGCATACAGCTTGGAGGCATACGCCTCGTCCACTTGATGCGCGAAAGCAATCAAACCGAGAATGTGCCTGCGCATGCCGATCTTCGAAGCGAATCCGCGTTTTGCGCGGTGGCGTTCGGGGCCAATGCTCTCGTGATTCAGCGCGTAGAGGTGGGTTTCGATATTGTTCCTGAAGGCCTTCGTGAGGCGTGGACGGCCAGTATCGACGGTCACGCCCAGCAGGATTTTTCTGCCGCCCGGAGGCACGATCGTCGTCTTCTGACGATGGGGGACCAGGCCCGACGTCTCCAGCACCATCTCCACCTGCTTGACTAGGCGCATTGCCTGGCCGCGGTTGGAAGGTCCGACGCACGAGAACGCCAGATCGTCGGCGTATCGTGTATAGGTCCAGTTCTCAGATGCGGCGAGTTGGGCGAGCCGAATGTCGAGGACCGCTGATGCGAAGTTGGCGAGCATCGGACTGGTCGGCGCACCTTGCGGCAGATGCCCCATGGGATGCGTGCGATATGGCTGCGCATCCGCGCCTCGCCCCAACCGGTCTCTTGGATCAATTCGCGTATGGGTCGGCAATCGCGTGCAGATGCGGGCCATCTGAAACGAGAGCAAGGCTCCGTAGCCGAAGCCGCGGAAGACCCAATAAGCGGCGTCTTCATGGATCGATTCGAAGAAGTGCCGAACGTCCATCTTGACGAGCCACTTGGCACCGACATGACGTTCGGCTGCGTCGACCAGGTCGCGATTCTTGATGAAAGCGAAGCTCGCGGGATGGGAGGGCATGACCTGGAGGATATTCTGGGCGATCCATCGCTGCACCCGCATCAAGCGTGGCTCCGGCACGCAAATGGTGCGGTATCGACGTGGCGGCGCCGGGACTTTGTTCGGCACGCCGCGCTTCTTGACGCGGAACACGCGGTACGGATCAATCTTCCGGTGGGCAACTTCTTGCAGGAAGTCCGAGGATACGTCGGAGAGATGCGCCAGATGGTTAAGCGTGAGCACGACCGGCAGGTCGGGATGATGCCTCTTTATCGCTGACGCTGCCGCGATCGATGCAGCCACGGTTTCGGCGGATCGCCCTTCCGCCTTGGCGCCCCAAGCAAATGTCTGAGGATCCCAAGGGTGCTTCATCTACTTTAGATCGGCCCTGGCGGCGTCGCGTCGTCCATCGAAACGAGCCTCCGAGGAGGTTGCCCAAAGGGCAACGATGGATGACGCGACGTGGACCTGCATTCTGAAGCTCTTTCAACGGCGACGGGAAGCCCCGTCCCCCTAGACGGCAGGTTCGTACCCGCAGTCCTGGCCGTCCGGAGACGGCATGTCTAGATGAGCCGAGCCTTCGGGATCCTCAGGGTCTCTGGATAATATGGAACTAGTGAAGTTTCAATGAGCGGAGTGTTCCGCTCACCTGCGCGTCCCGACTCCATGAATTTGTACCCTTTGTCGGTTATTCGTCCTGTGCGAGTAATCAGCTCTGATTTTAACGCGCGCGCAAGCGTGTCCATGACGGTGGATGCGGGCAAAGATGTCCTGGATGCGAGCGCGACTTCAGCTCCCCTGTACCATCGACCCTTGAGCATGCTCAGCACGAGTACCGTCAGTCGTTCTTCCTCGGTCAGTTCTCGACCGAACACCACACCATTCGACTGGGCGGCGGAAGCGACTGCCTGGTCCAGCGATCGCACGCCGAAGACATCGCGCAATTCAGGGGGCGCGGCTCCGACATAGAGCGGGCGCCACCCGCTCTCGCCATGATGGATCATCGCCGGAGTATTATTGGGAAGCCGGTAGTTGAATGCGATCAGGGCACCGTCCCCACCGAAACCGAATCGGCCGGCACCACGCCCCTCCTCAGGCCCATTTGTCTGGATTAACTGTGTCCAAGACCACATGGTTCGATAATCAGAGGTGGATTTGACCGTGGGAGCGATCCACTCAGCCTCCACCTCCGGTCGCAACCGATGGCGACGCACCTTGCTGAACGCCGATGGGGTGGCAGCGGCTGCAACTACTCGGAATCGGATCATGTCGCGCGATTTCCACGATCGCACCGTGGGAACGGCCCAGAACTTGTCCAGCATGGTCGACATGCGCGTGCCCGATCCCAGGAAGTCAGTAACGATAATGATCTCGCCTGCCGGTGCAGTCTTCCCCCGTAGTCTTTCGGGGCCGGGATGGTTCATAAAGACCCTGGTCCACCGTTCTGATGCCTGGGATATCAGATGCGCGACGAAGCCCTCGCTTCCTACGCGAACTCGGCCACGAGTTGGCCTGACAGCCGGGGGACCATTGTAGCCGACCGCCCGCTGCCGCAAGCGACCGTCCATGTCAGGAAGCATCTGGACCTCAAAAATCAGAGACGCATCGAATTCGCGTTCGGCGTAGAGCGCAACGCGCCGCTTACGGTGACGCTGCCCCTCTGCGATCCGATCCAAGGCCGACCGGATCGACGTACCCACTTGCTCCTCGTTCAGGAGCAGCATCGCGTCCAACAGGCTCGCTGCGGTAGCGCGGTCGTCAAAGCCGAATTGGTCCAGCCAGGCCGCGCCAACCGCTGTCTGGCTCAATGTCCGGGGTCCGGCCAAGAACAACTCCACCTCGGTTCGTCGGGGGCAGCAAAAGGCTTTTTGACCATAGCATCGCAGCCGCTCCCCATGAAAAGTTTATCTCGCTGTCAATCAATTCGTCCACTGTATCGCGACAAGGACTGACCGGGCTCGATGAGGCGCTCGACCCCGTTTGTTTCAGGCCGCGTAACCAGCCAACCGCGCCCTTCTCGCAACGATAAGGCGATTCAGGTGAATGGCAGGTTTTAGCGAGATGTGACGTCGACCTGAACGACCGAGATGGGGCGCAAAGCGGACATCTACCGCTGATGGGGTAGGCGGAATGGCAAGAGCCACGAATATTTCCTTCTCCCGCTGGACTTCTCTCGCAAAGGAAGCAGTAGTCGGTTGCGGTCGCGGGGATAGCCCCCGACTTGCTTCAGCCCGGTGACGGGCTCTGCTCGGTACCAGGCCAGATTGGCTGACCTGGACAACGAGTGGAGCCAGATCATGGACAATACCAAGACGATCAAATTGAACCCCGATGCGGAAGCACCGGCTGGCACTGCGCCGGGTGGTGCGAAGAAGACCCCGAAACCGAAGGCAGTCGAGCCTGCCCCCGCCACAGGCGTTAGGTCACGCCAGACCCCGCGTCCGGTGTCGAAACGGACCGCCGCCAAGCCGGTTGCAGCAGAGGGCGGTGGAGGCGGCAAGGCGAAGAAGCCGGCGCCGAAGCGCGCTGATCCAAAGCTTATCGCCAAGAATCGCGGCAAGTCCAAGAAGGAACAGCTGATCGGACTGTTGTCGAAGCCGGGCGGGGCGCGGGTCTCGGTTCTCGTCGAACGGCTCGGGTGGCAGGCTCACACGGTCAGGGCGGCACTATCGGGACTGCGCAAGCAGGGATTTTCGATCGCAGTGTCGAAGTCTGCCAAAACCGGCGAAACAGTCTACGCCATTACGTCCGCACCAGCTGCCGCCGAGACCAATGAGGCATCAGCATGACGCGGTCGATCGAAGGTCATAGTGGCGGGCGGTCTACTGAAATCACTTCCTCGGATGGAGGCGGGCGTAAGCCCGCCTCCATCGAACTCGAGGCGATCATGTTGCTCGAACGACGGGAGTGCATTGATCGATGGGTCCGCCGGTTCGGACATTTGCCACCCAAACATGTCTCGGTCCAGTTCATGCGCAAGGTGCTGGCTTACGAGGAACAGGTCAGACGGTTCGGCGGGCATTCGAGTGCGATTCGAAGTGCCCTCAAGGCTGCGTTGAAGGAGGCGAAGCCGAGGAGGGAATTGGTTTCCGCTAGGACACCCTTAGTACAGCTGCGTCCTGGCACCCATCTTTTGCGGGAATGGAACGGCCGGACCTATCAGGTTGAGGTGCTCAACGATGGCTTCCGGCTCGATGGCAAGCACTATCGATCCTTGACCGCGATCGCCCGCAAGATCACCGGTGCGCACTGGTCAGGTCCGCGATTCTTCGGATTGGGCTCATGAAGAAGATCCGTTGTGCCATCTACACGAGGAAGTCCTCGGAAGAAGGGTTGGAACAGGAATTCAACTCCCTCCACGCCCAGCGTGAAGCCTGTGCATCCTATGTCGCCAGCCAGAAGCATGAAGGCTGGGTCCTGCTGCCGGAGCAGTATGATGATGGCGGCATCTCGGGTGGAACGCTGGAGCGGGAAGCACTGCAACGGTTGCTGCGTGATGTCGATGAGCGCCTGGTCGACCAGATCGTCGTCTACAAAATCGATCGCCTGACACGATCGCTTGCCGACTTCGCCAAGCTGGTCGAACGGCTGGATGCAGCAGATGCCTCTTTCGTCTCGGTGACACAGTCCTTCAATACGGCCACCAGCATGGGACGGCTGACACTGAATGTGCTTCTGTCCTTTGCCCAGTTCGAGCGGGAGGTCACGGCAGAGCGCATTCGCGACAAGATCGCGGCTTCGAAGAAGAAGGGCCTTTGGATGGGTGGCAATATTCCGCTCGGCTACGAGCCGGACGGACGGACGCTGAAGATCAGGCAGGACGAGGCGCAAACCGTCAGAGCGATCTTCGATCTATATCTCGAGCACAGGTCGATCATTGCAGTGACGCGAGAAGCAGACCGCCTGGGTTTGCGGCGACGCAAGGGTCCGACCGGCAATCCGCAAAAGTTTGGTCGAGGCCATATCCACTACATCCTGACCAATCCGGTCTATGCCGGCCGGATCCGTCACCGCGACCAGATCCACGAAGGACAGCATCCGCCGATCATCGATCCCGACCTTTGGGAAAGGGTGCAGGCGATGCTAAGGGAAGGTGGTCACGGCCAACGTGGTCACGGTAACAACACCAACAAGACCTCGCCACTGACCGGCAAGCTCTTCGACGAGACGGGAGACCGGCTGACGCCATCCCATGCCAACAAGAAGGGGAGGCGGTACCGCTACTATGTCTCCAGCCGGCTGATCACCGGTGCAGACGGCCGAAAGGGCGCGGGCGCAACAAACAGCGGCTGGCGGCTCCCGGCTCAGGCACTTGAACAGCACGTTGCAGACTTTGTTCACAAACACCTTCGCGGTCGCCTGGCGTCCGAACTGTTGCGCGACCCTGCAGCCGACATTATGGCCGGGGCGAGCAGGGCGCTCGATCGGCTTGCCGGCAACGAGGGCGTCGCAGAAAGCGTCATCGGCTGCATCGACAAGGTCAGGATCGATCCGGGCCAGATCGAGATCAGGCTGGATCGCGCTGCGGTTGCTTCGGTCCTTGAACTGGACTCTTCAAACATATCGCCGGAAGCAATGACCATCGTCGCTCCGTTCCAGCGTCGCAAACGCGGCGTCGAGACCAGGCTCGTAATTGGCAATCAGGCGCCGACCTCGCCTGACGCTATCCTGATCCGCAGCATCGCCAAGGCACATCGATACTACGAAGCGATTACACGGGGTTCGACATTCGAGGAAATCGCCGAAACTGAAAACCTTACTGTACGGCGCATTCTGCAGGTAATCGAACTCGCCTTCATCGCCCCCGATATCGTCAAGGCGATCATCCGCGGCGAACAGCCAGCCGGATTGACGGCCAAGTGGCTTGGCCAAAATCCCCTGCCGTCCGACTGGCACACCCAGCGGCAGGTAGTCGCGGCACGCTGAGGCTCTCCTTCGGAACACCACCAGGAAAACCGGACCGTTCATCATCAAGTGGCGATGGACCGCCGATTGTGTTTCCCCAAACTGTCAGTCCCGAATTGCCCGACAGAGACTTTGGCTGGAATCCGGGCCTGTGAGCGGTCACTTTGGCGTCTCCGCGAATGCCGCATCGGGCTAACGCACGGAAATTGCAGAGCTATTTGAGGAGAATGTGGAAGTTCCTGAAAAAGCAGGACTGATTGGCTGGGGAACCTGGATTCGAACCAGGACTAACGGAGTCAGAGTCCGCGGGTCTACCGTTAACCTATTCCCCAATCCTGCGGCCGGGTCGTGCCGTTGCGCCGAACGATTGACACAAGGCTGCCGGTTGACGCTTGCGCGTCACCGTCGCCGCGTGCCCGTTGTATAGTTATCCGCTTGCGACAATGCAACATGGCCGCACGATCTTTTGACTTGGTCCGCGCCGGTCGCGGTGCTAGGTTTTTGTCAACTATGTAACGTTGCGCGCCCGGCGCTGATACGGCCGAATAGCCTCCCATGGCGGTTCGGAAGCGATTGCGCGGCGCGGAGGATTTCGGCGTGAACAAACCTCGCAATGGCGGATACCCGCCGTTTGAGGGGTTCGCCCGCGGTAATCGCAGAAAAAGCCGGCCAGGCCGGCTTGCGCAGGAAACGGCGGACCCCGTGCTGACGTCGGCTGGACAACCGGCAGGCGTCGTGTTGGATCGTGAGGCTGCTGCCCCTCCGAAAGGGGCGGCCGGCAAGAAGCAGACGCATGCTTCGTCGCGCTACAAGGCTTCCTCCATCCAATCGCCGAAACCGAAACATTCGCCGAACAACAAGGCTTCGAATTCCCGGCCGCCGGACGTCGAACCCGCAAGCGAGGTGAAGGCTCGCGCGGAGGACGAGGCGCGGGGCGGCAAGCAGGCCGGGCAGAAATCGTCACGTGCCGAAGATGGCGAGCGAACGTCGGAACGCCCTGCGCGCGACGTGCCTGCTCGTGATGGCAAGGGCGGGCGACGCCGCAAACGCCGGCGGCGCAATGCTGCCGCCGCGCCATCGCAGCCCGGCCAACGCGAAAATACGAACCAGCCATCAGGCGCGGCTGCCGGCGATCGCGCTCGCGGTGAGTCCCCACAGGGCATGCAGGCCGATGAGCGCCGTCATGAAGATGCCGGGCATGGGCAATCCGCGCGCACACGCCGCCGCAAGCGTCGCCGCAACAAGGCTGGGGCCGCGCCGGGTGGCGCCTCGGCGAACGAGCAGGCCCGCTACATGCGCGCGCCGGCCAAGGCTCCGCCACGGCCGAGCTTCCAGCCGATCAAGGGGCAGGGCGGGCGTGCCCCGCATAACGGTTCGGGACGCGGCGCCTATGCCGCGCTCGATCTCGGCACCAACAATTGCCGCCTGCTCGTCGCAGTGCCGCTGCATGGCGAAAGGTTCCGCGTCATCGACGCCTTTTCGCGCATCGTGCGTCTGGGCGAGGGCATGTCGGCCAGCGGTCGCCTCTCCCAGGCGGCGATGGACCGGGCGCTGGAAGCGCTCGCCATATGCGCCGGCAAGATGGCCTCGCACGACCTTGCCGGCTTTCGACTGATCGCGACCGAAGCCTGCCGTCAGGCCGAAAACGGCGAGGCGTTTCTCGACAGGGTCTTTTCCGAGACGGGCTTGCGGCTGGAAGTGGTCGATCGGGGAACGGAAGCGCGCCTTGCCGCCGAAGGCTGCGGCAGCCTGATGGATCGCAATGCCGACGGCGCCGTGCTGTTCGACATCGGCGGCGGCTCGACGGAACTCGTGCTGATCGACCGGCCGACCCGGCGCGGACGCTTCGACGGCGGGCGCATCTCGGCCCACATCGCCGCCTGGACCTCGCTGCCGACCGGCGTCGTCACACTGTCAGAACGCCATGGCGGACGTCATGTCACGCGGTCGACCTTCGATGACATGGTGGCCGACGTGCTCGACCAACTCGGCGGTTTCGAGGACAGGGGCAGGCTCGCCGACATCTGGCATCCCGCGCGAACGCATCTGCTGGGAACGTCCGGAACGGTCACCACTATTGCTGGCGTGCACCTCAAACTGCCGCGCTACGACCGGCGCAAGGTCGACGGCATCTGGCTCAATGACGGTCAGATCGACGCCGTCATCTCCGAACTGGTCTCGATGGATTACGACGCACGCGCCCGCAATCCCTGCATCGGGCGGGAGCGCGCCGATCTCGTGCTAGCCGGCTGCGCCATTCTCGAGGCGATCCGGCTGACCTGGCCGAGCCCGCGCCTCAGGGTCGCCGACCGCGGTCTGCGCGAGGGCATTCTCGCCGAACTGATGCACGACGCAGGCGAATGGGGTGACGCCCGGCATCAGGGGAAGCGGCGCAAGGGATCGGGCGGGCCAAACCGGCCGCATCATGAACGCGGCTCGAACGGACCCAATTCAAACGGATCGGGTGCGCGATGAGCGCGTCGAAGGGAAAAGGGTCTGGCGGTTCCGGGCGCGGCTCGGGCAGGGCGCTGCGCACCCACGTCAAATCGAAGAAGCCGCGCAAGGCCTCTTCCCGCCAGTGGCTGGAGCGCCAGCTCAACGACCCCTATGTGCGTCAGGCCAAGGCGGAGGGCTACGCTTCGCGCGCGGCCTACAAGCTCAAGGAAATCGACGACCGTTACGAGCTGCTGGCGAAGGGCGACCGGGTGATCGATCTGGGCGCCGCGCCGGGCGGCTGGTGTCAGGTCGCGGTCGAGCGAACCGGTTCCACGCAGGACGATATCCGCGTCGTCGGCATCGACTATCTCGAAATGGATCCCGTGCCGGGGGCGGCCATCCTGCAGATGGACTTTCTCGACGACGAGGCGCCCGAAGCGCTAATGGCAGCAATCGGCGGGCATGCGCCGGATGTGGTGATGTCCGACATGGCCGCGCCCACGACCGGGCATCGTAAGACCGATCACCTGCGCACCATGCATCTGGTCGAGGTCGCGCTCGATTTCGCCATGAAGGTATTAAAGCCCGGCGGCCACTTCCTGTCCAAGACCTTCCAGGGCGGCACGGAAGGCCCGCTGCTCGACCTGCTGAAGCGCAATTTCCGCTCGGTCCATCACGTCAAGCCGCCGGCCTCGCGCGACGGTTCGGTCGAGCTTTATCTTCTGGCTCGAGATTTCAGGGGCGGCGGGGGCGGCGAAGACGACGCTTGATCGTGACCGTGTCGAGGTGCTGTCCTTTATATTAGTGATTGCTAATTTAATTGTTGACGGTATAGTCTGGTGACGAAAAGACCGACCTCGCCGGACCGTTTGAAATGCTGCCCCCGCTTGATAATTTTCGCCTTGCCGGTCTGGTGAAACGCCATTTGCCCATTCTCGGCTGGGCGCGTGGCTACGATCGCGACATGGCGGCGAGCGATCTTGTCGCCGCGGTGATCGTCACGATCATGCTGATCCCGCAATCGCTGGCCTACGCACTGCTGGCAGGGCTGCCGCCGCAGGTCGGCCTCTACGCCTCGATCCTGCCGCTCGTCGCCTATGGCCTGTTCGGCACCAGCCGCACGCTCGCCGTCGGTCCGGTGGCCGTGGTCTCGCTGATGACGGCGGCCGCCGCGGGCGAACTGGCCCGGCAGGGCACGCCGGAATACTATGCCGCCGCGGTCGCGCTGGCCCTGCTCTCGGGGCTGATGCTGATGGCGATGGGCCTGCTGCGGCTGGGCTTTCTGGCGAATTTCCTCAGCCATCCGGTGATCTCCGGCTTCATCACGGCCTCGGGCATCATCATCGCGGTCAGCCAGCTTCGCGGCGTGTTCGGCATTTCGGGCGGCGGCCAGACGCTGCCCGATCTCCTGTCCTCGATGTGGGCCGATATCGCCTCGTTCCATCCGGCGACCTTCGTCATCGGCACCGCCGTGACCGCCTTCCTGTTCTGGTCGCGCACATCGCTCAAGCCGTTACTGGTTAAGCACGGGGTGGGCACGCGTGCCGCCGACATCGTGTCAAAGGCCGCTCCCGTCGTCGCGGTCTTCGCCACCATCGGTGCGACCTGGGCGCTGGGGCTCGACAAGGCTGGCGTCAGGATCGTCGGCGAGGTGCCCAGTGGCTTACCGGGCATCGCCTTGCCGCCCTTCGACGCCGGACTGTGGCGCGACGTCGCCGTCTCGGCACTGCTCATTTCCATCGTGGGCTTCGTCGAATCCGTATCGGTGGCGCAGACCCTTGCCGCCAAGCGTCGCCAGCGCATCGAGCCGGATCAGGAGCTCGTCGGGTTGGGCGCGGCAAACCTCGCCTCGGCCGTGAGTGGTGGCTATCCCGTGACGGGTGGCTTCGCCCGCTCGGTCGTCAATTTCGATGCCGGTGCCCGGACGCCCGCCGCCGGCATGTTCACTGCCATCGGCATCGCGCTCGCCACCCTGCTGCTGACCCCGGCCCTGTTCTACCTGCCGAGGGCGACGCTTTCGGCGACCATCATCGTTGCCGTGCTGTCGCTGGTCGATTTGAGCGCGGTCCGCCGCACCTGGTCCTATTCGAAGGCCGACGGCGCGGCGATGATCGCCACCATCGCGCTGACCCTGGTTGCCGGTGTGGAAAAGGGTATCGTGGCGGGTGTCGGCCTGTCGATCTTCCTGCATCTCTACCGCTCGTCGCGGCCGCATTTCGCCATCATCGGCCAGGTTCCGGGCACCGAACATTTCCGCAACGTGAAGCGCCACGAGGTGGCGACCTCGCCGGACATCCTGTCGATCCGCGTCGACGAAAGTCTGTATTTCGCCAATGCGCGCTATCTCGAGGACACGATCCTAAACGCTGTGGCCGCCGGGCCGGCGATCCGCCACGTCGTGCTGATGTGCCCCGCCGTCAATGCGATCGATTCAAGCGCGCTGGAAAGCCTTGAGGCGATCAACCAGCGACTCGCCGACGCCGACGTCGCCTTCCATCTGAGCGAGGTGAAAGGCCCGGTCATGGACCGGTTGAAGAAGAGCCATTTCCTGGGCGAACTGACCGGAAAGGTGTTCCTTACCCAGTTCGACGCGCTGGCCGAACTGGCGCCGGCTCTGACCGCGGCGACCCTGAGGTCGAAGCGCATCACGGCAGGTGCTGTTACCGCCGGCAATCACGCCGACAAGCGAAAGTCACACTAATGCATGGCGGAACGCGCGGACGCCGGCAGGTAATGCCGGCGTCGCGATAGCCTGTCCCGGAACCTTATTCCGGCTTGTAGTCCGGGCTGAACTGCAGAAGGTAGGCGATCACGTCCTCACGGTCGTCTTCCTTCTTCAGACCGGCGAAGGCCATCTTGGTCTTCTTGATCATCGCCTTGGGCTTTTCGAGATAGGTGTTCAGCGTCTCAGGCGTCCAGACGAGCCCTTCCTCGCCGGCCTTGACCATGTCCTTGGAATATTTCTTGCCGTATTCCTCGTTGCTGCCGGCAGCATGTCCGAACACGCCGTTGAGAACCGGGCCGACCTTGATCTTCGCATCGTCGCCGACCATGTGGCAGGCGGCGCACTTCTTGAAGACCTTTTCGCCCTTGGCGACATCGCCTTCAGCGAAAGCCGGGCTTGCTGTCGTGATCGCCAGGGCGGCGATGGCGATCTTCCCAAGCAGTCTGTGCATGCATCTTCTCCTTGGATTTCCGAACGATGCGGCGTCTCGGCAGCATCGAATCTGCAATTCGCAGTGCAGCAGATACCGGTCTGGCCTGTCTTCGGCCTTGTTCGAGATCAAGGCGATGCCCCGCCACGGTTTCCTGCCGTGGAACAGCGCACCGATACTGCTTCCTGGCTCCTACCAAACATCGCGGCGGCCATTTTGCAATTCCGCCACATCGTCGCAGCCGCAGTGACGCAATGTAAAGCCGGCTCGCAATAAGACCCGGTTAACCATCGGCAGAGCCGGAGGAACAGGTAAAAGCTTTTTTATTCTTTCCCGACAATAATTTCAGTTCGGCAATCGATGGGTGGGGTATGTCCGCACTTCAGTTGGGGCGATCGGCCAAAACGCGCGCCAGGGCACGGGCAAGGGCACGGGCCGGCGCACCGGAGATCCATTTCGACCGTCGCGTCCGCAAACCCTTCGTGGTTGTGGCGCTGGTAGTGGGCATCTCCTGTGTCGCGGCGTGGACCGGGCTTGTCCCCCGCGAATATGAACGGTTGAGTTTCATCCTGTCGGGTCTTGCGGGCCTGATCGGCGTGGGTGCCCTGTGGTTTTATGTCGGCCCGTTTGTGGCAAGGATGATCGCTGAGGACACGGCGTTTCCAGATTCCCGCGTCGGTCGCATCCAACCGGTCGAGTCCGGCTGGGGCGATGCCGAGCATTGGGGAGGCGACGATAACCGGCAAGCGCTCGCACTGACCGATCCGCTGACAGGACTTGGCAACCGCTCGCGCATGCTCGAGAAATTCAACCGGCTGAAATCGACGCGCGACGACGGCCAGCCGCTCACGCTCGGTCTTCTGAACATCGACGGCATGAAGCCCGTCAACGATCTCTACGGCACGATCGGCGGCGACGAAATCCTCCGGCAATGCGCCCAACGCCTGGCCGCCGCCGTTGAGGGCGACGGCATTGTCTGCCGGTTCGGCGGTGACGTCTTCGGTTTCGTTTTTCCCAGCGTCACCGACGAGCGCAAGGCCGAGGAAAAAGGCCGTCTCCTGCAGAACGTGCTGATGGCGCCCTTCAACATCGACGGCCGCACGGTCCGTCTCACGGGCTCATTCGGCATGGCGATCCACTGCCCGCGTACGGGCGATTTCGAGTATGCCGTCGCCAAGGCCGAGACCGCGCTGCATCATTCCAAGCGTCGCGGCCGCGGCCGGGTCACACTCCACTCGAAGGAAATCGAGCACCTGGTCGATGAGGGCGCGCGCATGGAAAAGGCGTTGCGCGAGGCGATCGCCAGTCACGAGGTCAGGCCGCATTTCCAGCCGATCATCTCCCTGCAGGACGGCCGGCTCCTGGGTTTCGAGGCACTGGCGCGGTGGACCGATCCGGAACTGGGCGAGGTCTCGCCCGCAAAGTTCATCGCCATCGCCGAGGAACGCGGCCTGATCATCTCGTTGACGGAATCCCTGCTCATGCAGGCGGCTGCCGCCGCGGCCGCGTGGCCAGACGATCTGTTCCTCTCGTTCAACCTTTCCAGCCTGCAACTGGTGGATTTCGCGACCGCCGAGCAGGTCAAGAACGCCGCGCGTGACGCAGGCCTGCCGCCGAACCGGCTGGAGATCGAGGTCACCGAAACCGCGCTCGTCTCCGACCCCGAAACCGCGACGCGGATCATCGACGACCTGCACAAGGCCGGCATTCGCGTCTCGATGGACGATTTCGGCACGGGCCAGTCCAGCCTGGGGCGCCTGCGCCAGCTCAAGCTCGACAAGGTCAAGATCGACCGCTCCTTCATCTCCACGCTCGGCGAGGACAAGACGGCCGAACACATCGTCCGCGCCATTCTGGAAATGTGCGCCGGTCTAGGCATGACCGTGGTCGCGGAGGGTATCGAGCAGATCGAACAGGCCGAGATGTTGCGCCGCTATGGCTGCCACGCCGGCCAGGGCTTCCTGTTTGGCAAGGCGCAGGACCGGCACCACACCCTCGGCTACATCAGCGACTTCAAGGAACGGTCCGGCGTTGCCGAAGACGTTCGCGTCGCGTGATCGCACAGTGGTGACGCGGCAACCCGGATGAACGCTCGGGCTGCAATTGCCTGTGGAGAGCGCCAGCACCGACTTGCCTCCCGACCGTGGAATTCAACACTTGTCTCCACCGGATTCGTGCGCGGCCCGCGCCGTCGCGAACGTTCCGGTGCGGCTTTGGCCACGAACCGGGACGGGACATTGGCGAAACTCTATTTCTCCTATTCGGCGATGAACGCGGGCAAATCGACCCTGCTGCTGCAGGCCGCCTATAACTATCAGGAACGCGGCATGCGCACGCTGCTGCTGGTTTCCTCGATCGACAACCGCACCCGCCACGGCGAGATCGCCTCGCGCATCGGGCTGAAACGCGACGCCGAGATCTTTTCCCATGGCGACGACCTCTTCGAACTGATCCGCCGTCATGCGGACGAGGGCAAGATCGCCTGCGTCTTTGTCGACGAGGCGCAATGGATGGAGGAAGAGCAGGTCTGGCAACTGGCCCGCGTCGCCGACGATCTCGGCATCCCGGTGATGTGCTACGGGCTGAGGACGGATTTTCAGGGCAAGCTCTTTCCCGGCAGCGCCGCATTGCTGGCACTGGCCGATGATCTGCGCGAAATCCGCACGATCTGCTGGTGCGGCAGGAAGGCAACGATGGTGGTCCGGCTCGGGGCGGACGGCAAGCCGGTGGAGGAGGGCGACCAGGTCTTCGTCGGCGGAAACGAGAGCTATGTCTCGCTGTGCCGGACGCACTGGCGCGAGCGCAAGCTGGGCAATGGCGGCGCCGTTGAAGATGGCGATTGCGACTGAACGACCTTCGAGACGGAACCAATGCCCCGGTTTGCGCGTACTTCTTTTGGTCGAAATTCTCCCCGAAAATAGACAAAACAGGAGCACGCACCATGATTCGCACGCCTTTGCGCACGACCTTTTCCGCCGCAGCCCTTCTTCTCGCCGCCATCGGCGTCACCGCGCAGCCCGCGCCGGCGGCCGCGGATTCCCCGGTGCGGGTCGGCGTGCTGACCTGCCAGGTCGATGGCGCGGTTGGCAAGATCCTCGGTTCCAAGCGCGAACTGAGCTGCATATTCGAGCGCGTCAGCGGCGCGCCCATCGAGCGCTATGCCGGTGAAATCACCCGCATCGGCCTCGATATCGGCACGACCTCCTATTCCGACATCGCCTGGGGCGTGTTCTCTCTCGCCGATCCTTACGCGCCCGGAGCGCTGCAGGGCACCTATGCGGGCCTTTCGGCCGGTGCGTCGGTCGGTGTCGGCCTCGGCGCCAACGCCATGATCGGCGGTCTGGAACGCTCCTTTGCGTTGCAGCCGGTCAGTGTCGAGGCAACGCGCGGCCTCAATCTCGCCGTGGGCGTCGCCTCGCTCCGCCTCGTCAGCGTCGGTGAATTCGCACGGTAATCTGAAAGTTTCGCCGGGCGGCCCGGGCAGGGGTCCCGTCCGCCCGGCGAGCAACTTCGCGTATTTCTTGGTGGCGCAAGCCTAGTCTTGCTTTCATTGCCGCGCCACCATGCCTATATTCTGCTCGCAGGGGTTACGACGGGCCGCCATAAGCCGGCCAGCCAGCGGGAGTTTTTCATGGCCACATTGAAGAGCATGGATGCCGAGATCGAGAAGACTCGGGCCACGGTAGAGGACATGCGCGCCAAGCTCGAGCAGAGCGGCGTCATGCTCGAGAAACTCGCCAAGGCCGAAACCATCGGCGAGACCGATTTCGACATCGAGAACGCCCGCATCGACGACGTCCTGCGTCAGCAGAAGGTGATGGAAGGCAACATCGCCGACCTGATCATAGGCCTTGAGGACGCAACCAACGTCTTCGGCGCCGAATTCGAATCCATGAAGAGCTATTCCGCCTGGGAGCGGATCGTCGGCGTCTTCTCCAAGCAGTCCATGCAGCGCATGCGCACCGATCGCGTGCGCAACATGTCGCTCGCCTCCAATCTGCAGGAACTGCTCGCCAAGTCCGACCGCATCGTCGGCATCCTCAAGGGTCAGAAATCCGCGCTCGAGCAGCGCTATGCCTCGTCCGAGACGAGCCTGCGCACCGTGATCGAGCGGCGCCAGTCCACCATGGAGAGCCTGGAGGCGACGCAGGGCCGCATCGAGGAACTCAACCCGATGCTGCTCGACGTCGAGAACAGGATCGCCGCCTCGACCGACCAGAAGGAACGCGCCGCGCTGGAAGGCCAACGTTCGGAGCTGGCTACCGAATACAACCAGATGCAGGCGAAAGAGCAAGAATTGCTGGCCGAGAGCCAGACGCTGGAACGCTACACCTCGATGTTCCAGACCTTCGTCGACTCCCTCAATAACCAGCTCGCCGCCCAACAGACACTGATCAACAAGCTGACAATCGATACCGAGCAGCGCGTCGTGCTTTACAAGGCGCTGGAAGACTCGCTCAAGACCGCCGCCCAGCAGGACGTCGCCCACAAGATCAACACGCTCGGCAACCAGGTCGACGTCGCGGCCGAAGAGACCATGGCCGGCATCGGCGCCGCAGCCCAGTCGCATATCGGCGATCTGCTCGAAATGCATGAGAAGAACATGCTTTCGACCAAGGACATCCAGCGCCGCAAGAAGCTCGCCGACGAGGCCTTCGCCCGGCGCTTCGACGAGGTCATGAAGAAGCACAATTCCGCCGACTACGTCTCCGCCTGAGCCGGCGTTCGGCTAGTCCATGACCGGAACCGAAAACGCTACGCAAAACGCCAGGGCCGTGGCGGGCCGTTATTTCGACGCGATGGACCGCGCGCTCGACGGGCTGGACACCTTCCTGCGCGAGGATGACAGCCCGCTCTACAAGCACGGGCTGATCGGCGCCATCGTCGAGGAATATCTGGCGCGGCTGCGCGGCTCGTTCGAGAGCTGGCGCAACCGTGTCGCCTTCGCCGAGCGCTTCCGCATATCGCGCGCCGAAAGCGGCTTTCCCGCCTATCAGAACGTGCTCGAACTGGAAAACGACCGCCGCGACGCCGACAAGCGCCTGGCCTCCATGCCGGACGCCGACACGATCCGCGCCGAAATGGTCGATTTCATCCTGAAGAAGAAGCAGTTTCCTTCCGCCCTGAAGGAGACCATGGCCGAGCGCTGCTATCTGGAATCGGTGCAGAAGGGGCTGCATTTCTCGCCCTTCTGCCTGCCGAAAACCGTGCGCGTCTCGGTCAATCCCAAGACCAACCGGCCCTATTACGTGGTCCATTGGGGCTACTACGATGGCACGGCAAACCTGCCGATGATCTACATAGCCTCGATCGAGGATTCCTCGAAGGACATGGTGGAGACGCTGGTCGCGCGTGGCGGCAAGCTCAGCCGTGGCGTCGAGATTCCGCTCCCGGTCGACGGCCTGCTTAATCCCTCGCTGGCCCATGCCTTCGATGATTTTTGCGACCGGAACTCGTCCTACTCGCTGTCGCTGTCGACCATCGCGACCTCGATGGACAAGGATTTCGACCATCTCCACCCCAAGCAGTTGCGCCGCTTCGTGCTGGGGCCGTTCTACCATGCCGAGATTACCGTCAACGGCGCGACGGTCGACAAGGTGCTGCAGAAGGTCCACCGCGAGGAAAACCGCTGGATGCTGACCTGGACGCTGCAGGAGATCTATTCGATCAACGAACGGCCCGGCAAATGGGGCCTTTGGGGCGGCGAGCCGCCGCGCGACGAGTTCTACATCAACACCGACGATCTCGACAGCGCACGCATGGGAGTATCCGCCTTCCAGAACCATGCGCTGGTGCCGCACGAGGCCTATCAGGCGATCTACGCGGCGGGTGAGGCCGACAAGGTCTTCGCCGGCTATCAGACGCATATCGTTTCGGGCAATCAGGTGCTCAGGAGACTTTGATGGACATCGGACAGACCGCCCTTCGCGAGGAAGACGTCGCAAAGCATCTGGCGACGGCCCAGTCGCTGGTCACGCGCACCGTGGTCATCGAGGCGGCGAAGCGCGACTCCAACACCGAGATCGCCGGCACACGGCGGCGCTTCGTCTCGACCGTCTCGACCGCCGGCATGAAGGCCTCGCGCGACGTGGAATTCGCAAAGACGCTGACGGCGATCACACCCGGCGATTCCATGCTGTCGCCGGCCCAGCACAATCTGCTGTTCAAGACTCGCCGGGCGCTGGCCGTGGCACTCGCCGTCGCCGACCTGTTCTCGCGCCAGACCGGGCTCGACGCGCTTTATTCCAAGAATGCTTCGGCCGTACTGGAAGGCGAGGAGGCCGAGCGCTACCGCATGCTGATGGAGGCGAGCGCCTATGTCGCCGCGTTCTCCGCTGCTGCCTATATCAAGCAACTGGTCGAGGCGACGGGGGAGGCGACGAGCGACGTCTCCGCGCCTTCGTTCAATTTCGCCACGCCGCAGGACGCACTCAAGAGCCTGGTCGCCGCGCTCGATGCCGCCGTGTCGGGCACGCCCGACGATACGGTGATGGCGCGCCGCGCCGTGGCCGCCGCCGAGGCCGCGATCGAGGATCTGCTGACCCGCAAATCCCGTTTCGGCGGGCTGGGTCCGTTCGAGAGCGTGCATTTGCGGCTCGAATCCGACGGCTTCGAACTGAACGGTTTCGACGTGGCGCCGGGTGTCAAGGCACGCCCGCTTGTAATGACCTTCAAGAAGCCGAACGAGATCATCGGCAACCACATCGCCAAATACCAGGCGATGAAGCTCGCCAAGATGCTGATGGCGCATGATTTCGAGCGGCAGCTCAACCCGTTTGTCGAACTCGGCGGCTTCCTGTTCACCTTCATCGGCGATGGCGCGCCCGGCACCGGCAAGACCATCCTGATCCAGATGATTGCCGGCCTGCTCAACGATTACTGCCAGATGGCCGGCTACCCGTTCCATTACGAGAATTTCGGCGTCGACCAGATTTCTTCCTATCAGGGCAAATCCGGCCAAAACTGCAAGCAGTTCGTCTCCAACGTGCTCAACCCGCGCGTCATCGGGTTCGGCACGGTCGACGATATCGACCAGGTCGCTGCCAAGCGCTCCGACGACCGCGCCTCCGCCGGCCAGCAGGAAGTGACCGCCGTGCTGATGGAAAGTTTTGCCGGCGCCACCACCGTGGTGCGGGGAAACTGCTCCTTCGGCATGTTTTCCAACTATCCGGAGAATGTCGATGACGCGCTGCGCCAGAGGGCAGGAGCCCGCTGGCTGGTCGACGGACCGCAGACCCGCGACGACTATATCGACATCTTCGTCCTGCTCGCCGGCAAGAACCACAAGATCCCGATGGGCGACCACGACCTCTTCGAGGCGCAGGCGATCAAGAAGGCGGTCGCCACCGCCTATGAGGAGCACTCCGAGCCGCAGGAGGACGGGCTCGAAGCCGTCTACGACCGCTTCATGGACAAGAACGGCGGCCTGAAGACCATGGCCGACATCGGCACCTATCTGCACATGATCAAGGAGGCCGAGCCGCGCTTCACCGGTCGTGCCATCAAGAACATTACCGACGCGATCAAGATGCGCGCCATGGACATAGACCTGCCGGATGAGTGGTTCGAGAAGCCGGAGAACTTCGTCCACAAGAGCTTCGACGACAAGAAGGCGATGATCGAGGAACTGCGGGGTCCCTTCACCATCGAAATGGTGCTGCAGGAGATCAACCGCTACGCCGATTCCGAGTTCCGCTACACCGACCGCGCCGACGATGCCGCCGTGGAAGAAATCATCCGCCGCGAACGCCAGAAGGAGAAGGCGGTCAAGCGGATCCACGAACTGCGCGAAGACGGCCAGTGGGAGGTTTGACCCGCTGTCCGCAAAAGGACAGCCGGGAAATTGACCCCTCATCCGCCCTTCGGGCACCTTCTCCCCTTGCAAGGGGAGAAGGGATCTCGGCAGCCTCGGCCTGCCCCTCTCCCCGCCAGAGGGGAGAGGGTGGTTTGCGAAGCAAACCGGGTGAGGGGTTCTTGGCAATCATGAGTGAAAGGAACCGGAGGAATCCGTTGAAAACGAGCCGTGCTCGCCAGCTCCGCCAGACCGACAACGACGCCGAGGCAGCACTTTGGTACGAGTTGCGGGCGAGACGACTCAACCGCTACAAATTCTTACGCCAGCTTCCGATTGGTTCCTATTTCGCTGACTTTGCCTGTCGGGAGAAAAAGCTGGTGGTCGAGGTTGATGGGAGCCAGCATGTTGCTAGCGCTCGCGATCGAAGGCGCGATGCATTTATGGTTGAACAGGGCTGGTCTGTTGCACGATTCTGGAGTCACGAGGTTCTGGCCGGGCGCAAGGATGTGCTGGAGACAATCGTTGCCATCCTCGATGGCAAAATGCTTGAACCGGTTGAGGCGAGTGATTTGCGGTTTGTCCCGCGGTGTGCGGATAAACAAGTTGATGAATAAAGGTTGCTAGATGCAGCGCCTGATCGAAAACAAGCTGATTTTCGGACAGTTGTGGCCGGTAACCGAGCCGCATCTGGTCGAGCGCTACAACCAGGCGCTGACCGGTCTCGGGCTCAAGCGCGTCGATCTGAAAAGCTTCAACATCGACATGGCGGGCTATTCGCCCGAGGTCGCCGCCGCGCTCGGCGACGAGCAATATCTCGATCCGGGCGAGGTCAACCGGCGCTTCATCATCCTGACCCCGGAGCAGATCGACCTGCCGGTCGTCAACACGGCGTTCTCCAACACCGAGGATCTGCTCTACCAGTTTTTCGAGAAGAACCGCCGCGAGATTTTCGCGCTCACCATCAAGGACGTTCTCTACGGCGAGATCGAGGACAATGTCTTCGAGGTCCGGGACATCGAGGACCTGCTGTCGATCGAACAGGTCGAGTTCCGCCTGTCGACCGGTTCTGATCTGCTTGGCAAGACCGCCGATTTGCAACTGCTGATCGAGCGGCTGATGAAGGAGCCGGATGCCTGGCAGGACGACAATCTGCTGTCGCGCATGGTCGATTACGCCAGGATCACCGGCGACATTCGCGAGAACGCGTTGTTGCCGCATCAGGTCGTCTTCCGTCAGTCGACCTTCTGGACCTCGCATTTCGGTGGCGTCTACATCTTCAACGACGCGGACCAGATCACCGTCATCTGCGATTCTTCGGCCAGGGGCTTCCGCAAGTCGCGGCCCTGGCAAGTCTCCTACATCGATCGCGACGACCATGCGCGCGTCTACGCCTTCCTGGCCGAGACCGGGCGCATCGACCCGCCGCGCGGCTCGTGGATCGAGCGCTCAGGCCTGCTCGGCGAGCGCGCCGCGATGCTGGTCGTCTGGCGCGCCATGCAGGCAGATCCCGATCTCGACCTGTCGCATGCCGACGCCCGATGGGCCGCGACCTGGGCGGCGCGCCATCCCGCCGTGGCCGACCGTGACGGCTGGCTTACCCTGCTCAACGGCATCGAGCGTCAGGTTTCCAACTGGTCGAACATCGACATGCGCGATCTCGGGCCGCAGGAGCGCTTTCTGGTGTCGCGCGCCAATCCCGAGCATGCCGATTTCTTCCTCGTGAACCGGCTGATCTCGGAATATCTGCCCTTCGACTACATGACGCGCTTCGTCTTCAACAAGCCGGGCTTTTATCGCGATTACGGCGACTGGCCGGAAAATTACCGCGACCATGTGGTCAATCGGATTCGCGATAACTATCTTGCCGACAAGAAGGCGCTCAGGCGCCGCCTCTACAAATAGACCGCGCGGCGCGCGGGCAGGCACCAAGGACCGTTTTCATGCTCGATCCCGTCTTCGCCTTTTTCGCCGGCATTTTGCGCGCCATCGGCCGCTTCTTCCGCTGGCTGGTCGCTGCCATCGTCTGGCCATTCGCCGCGTTCCGCAACTGGCTGCGCGGGCGCGGCTGGTTCATCAAGATCCCGGTCTTCGCCATCCTCGTCGCGCTCGTCATCGGCTATGGCTTTTTCTTCTACATCACCCAGTTCTGGCATGCCGACGAGGTGGACTACGCCGGCAGTCTCGACCTTCCGGTAACCACTGTCGGTGTCGGCGAAACACTGTCCGACGGCTCGTGCCAGCCCTCCGAAATCGTGTTCTACACGGCCGATCTGATAGACCGGAATGTCAACAAGGACTATTGGGTATCCTCGAATCCGCTGTCCAAGGCAGGCCTGTTCGGCATCGACTGGAAGGAAACGCCCTTCTTCGATAACAAGGCGGCCTTCCAGCTCGGTATAAACCAGGCGCTCAGACGCACCGTCATCGAACTGGTCGACCGGCTGGGGCGCGTGCGTGGCACCTCGTCGATCAATCCGAACCTGCAGAAGGCGCGCGAAGCGATCAACTATCGCGAGGACGCCTGGTACTTCACCTTCAGCCCGCCCTTCCTGCAGCCGACCACCCAGGCAAGAATACGCGCGGCACGTCGTGAACTGGTCGCCTTCAACGAGGAACTGGGCCGCTGCCAGGCCGATTTCGATGCCCGTGCAGACAATCTGCTGCAGTTTCTGGATCGCGTGACCGGCGATATCGGCTCGACCTCGGAGATCATCCAGCGTCGTCTGGAAACCGCCAATTTCATTGGCTTCGACCGCCGCGCCGACGACCGCTTCTGGTTCACCTATGGCCAGCTCTACGCCTATTACGCCATCCTGACCGCAGCCCGTAACGACTTCCGCGAGGTCGTCCAGCAGCGCAATCTGTCGGCCGTGTGGGACCGTATCGACCAGAACTTCCGCGACAGCCTGAACATACGTCCGCCCATCGTCATGAACGGCAGCGCGTCTTCCATCATCAAGTCGCACCTGGAAGCCATCGGCTTCAACCTTCTGCGGGTGCGCTCCAACCTGGTGGAAATGCGCGACGTGCTCGATCGCTAGGGAGCGACTTCCGGCGCGGTTTTAAAGCCATTTACGCGGCCGGGCTCGCGGTCGGGGCTTTGAGTGCCCCACGTCGCATTTCGTCCATTGCGTGGCCTTTTCGGAACGGCGTGCCTTACGCGCGGCGAGCATGTATACACGCCTACCGGCATGCTGGCGCGTGCCCGATGCAAGTACGCCTTCAGGGGAGGACCTCATGGCAGAATTCAAATCCGACATCGAGATTGCACGCGCGGCGAACAAGAAGCCGATTCTGGAAATCGGTGCCGGCCTCGGCATTCCCGCCGATCATCTGCTGCCCTATGGACATGACAAGGCGAAGGTCTCGGCCGAGTTCATCCGGTCGCTGGAAGGCAAGCCGAACGGCAAGCTGATCCTCGTCACCGCCATCAACCCGACTCCGGCGGGCGAAGGTAAGACCACGACTACGGTCGGTCTGGGCGACGGGCTGAACCGGATCGGCAAGAAGGCGGCGATCTGCATCCGCGAAGCCTCGCTCGGCCCGAATTTCGGCATGAAGGGCGGCGCAGCCGGCGGCGGCTATGCGCAGATCGTGCCGATGGAGGAAATGAACCTCCACTTCACCGGTGATTTCCACGCCATCACCACGGCGCACAATCTTCTGTCGGCGATGATCGACAACCACATCTACTGGGGCAACGACCTCGGCATCGATGTGCGCCGCGTCGCCTGGCGCCGGGTCATGGACATGAACGACCGCGCGCTGCGCCAGGTCGTCTGCTCGCTCGGCGGTGTCGCCAACGGTTATCCGCGCGAGACCGGCTTCGACATCACGGTGGCCTCCGAGGTCATGGCGATCCTGTGCCTGGCGAAGGATCTCGCGGACCTCGAAAAGCGTCTCGGCGATATCATAATCGCCTACCGGCGTGACAAGAGCCCGGTCTATTGCCGCGACCTCAAGGCTGATGGCGCGATGGCCGTGCTGCTGAAGGACGCCATGCAGCCCAACCTGGTCCAGACGCTGGAGAACAACCCCGCATTCGTCCATGGCGGCCCGTTCGCCAACATCGCGCATGGCTGCAACTCGGTCGTCGCCACGACGACGGCGCTCAAGCTCGCCGACTATGTCGTCACCGAGGCCGGCTTCGGCGCCGATCTGGGTGCCGAGAAATTCTTCGACATCAAGTGCCGCAAGGCCGGGCTGAAGCCCGACGCGGCGGTGCTCGTCGCCACCGTCCGGGCGCTGAAGATGAATGGCGGGATCAAGAAGGAAGAGCTCGGCAAGGAGAATGTCGACGCCGTGCGCAAGGGCTGCGCCAATCTCGGCCGCCACGTTGAGAACGTGAAACAGTTCGGTGTGCCGGTGGTGGTCGCGATCAACCATTTCACCGCCGACACCGAGGCCGAAATCCAGGCGGTCAAGGACTTCGTCGCGGGTCTCGGTGCCGAAGCCATCCTGTGCAAACACTGGGCGCTGGGCTCCGAAGGCACCGAGGATCTGGCGAAGAAGGTGGTCTCGCTTGCCGAGTCCGGCGCATCACAGTTCTCGCCGCTCTACGAGGACGAGATGGGCCTTTTCGACAAGATCGACACCGTGGTCAAGCGCATCTATCGCGGCTCGGGCGCCATAGCCGACAAGTCGGTGCGCGACCAGCTTCGCCAGTGGGAGGAAGCAGGCTACGGCAAGCTGCCGGTCTGCATGGCCAAGACGCAGTATTCCTTCTCGACCGATCCCAATCTGCGCGGCGCGCCGACGGATCATGCCGTGCCCGTACGCGAGGTTCGCCTTTCCGCCGGCGCCGGCTTCGTCGTCGCCATCTGCGGTGAGATCATGACCATGCCGGGCCTGCCCAAATCACCGGCAGCGGAGAAAATCCTGCTCAACGACGACGGGCTGATCGAAGGCCTGTTCTGAGAGGCGGCATCCGTGACGGTTCGCCGATCGCCCTCGCTGCGATATCGCGGCGGGGGCTTTGGCCGGATTTCCGGCCCCGTGATGATTGCGCTAACATGTCCGGCAAACTATGCTCCCGCCGGTGCGTCGAACGGGTAGGAAGACGCGGGAAGGAAAGCTCGACATGGATCTGCCGGCAAGTTTCAACGACCTGAAGGGCAAATCGGTTTTCATCACCGGCGGCGGTTCGGGGATCGGCGAATATTTGACCGAGGGGTTCCTGTCGCAAGGCTGCAAGGTCGCCTTCGTGCAGCGCTCGGACGCCACCGAACTGTGCGACAGGCTGGAACGAGAACATGGCAGCCGGCCGCTGTTCATCCCCTGCGACATCACCGACATCGACGCGCTTCACGTCGCCATCGAGCAGGCGAGGCAGGCTCACGGGCCGATCGAAATTCTCGTCAACAACGCGGCGAACGACACCCGTCACACGGTGGAAAGCTACACGCCGGAGGAATGGGACCAGTCGATCAACGTCAATCTGCGTCCCTACTATTTCACGACGCAGTTCGTCCTGGACGACATGCGCGCTTCCGGCGGCGGTGCGATCGTGAACTTCTCCTCGATCTCCTACATGATGGGCAATGGTGACTATCCGGCCTATGTCGCCGCCAAGGCCGGGATCACCGGGCTGACGCGCGGCCTTGCGCGTGAGCTTGGGCCGGACAAAATCCGCGTCAACGCGCTGATGCCGGGCTGGGTGCTGACCGACCGGCAGAAGCGCCTCTGGGTGACGCCCGACGGGCTGGACCGCCACATCGAGCGCCAATGCCTCAAGGAAGAACTCGTGCCGCTCGACATGGTCTGCCCGACCCTGTTCCTCGCATCCGAGGCGTCCCGCATGATGACCGGGCAGGCGCTCGTGGTCGATGGCGGCGTCGTCGTTACCGGCTGAACCGGGCTGAGGCCTGCCGCGCTCAGGCGTTCCCCGCCTGCCGACGAAAATGCACGACAAGACCCGCCGCGACGACCGCGCCACAGATGGCTGTCAGCCACAGAGCGCCTGCATCCGTCTTCACGGATGCGAACCAGGCGAGGGCCGCCAGCACGAGATTGACGGCGATCACGCGGGCAAGGACCCAACGAACCGGTTTACCGGCCCGCCGCGCCGCCTGATAGGCATGCGCGCTGTGCGACTGGAACGGGTTCTCGCCGCGCGTCAGGCGCCGGAGCAGCGTCGAGCCTGAATCGGCAAGGTAGTAGAAGAAGGGAAGGGTCGCAGCGGCGACATTGGTTTCCACCGCCAGCGCGATACATGCCGTCCCGCAGGCCAGACCGAGGGGAAGGGCGCCATTGTCGCCCAGATAGAGCCGGGCCGGAGGTCGGTTGAAGATAGCGAAACCGGCAAGCGCCGCCGCTATGGCCAGGCTAGCGGTCGCAATGGGCACGAACTCCGAACTGTCGGAGAGCAGCAGGGCGCAGGCGCTGATCGGGATGCCGCATCCGGCCACGCTCATCAGATCCATGCCGTCCATGAAATTGGTGACATTGATGGCGCAGATCAGCGCGAAGGCGATCAGCCCGCGCTCCAGCCATGCCGGCAGCATGTCGCCGAGTATCGTCCACGAGGATGGCAGGGTGAACGCGACAGCGGCCGCGGCGATGGCATGTGCCGCAAGACGCAGGCCGGCCGGACGATGGCGATGATCGTCCGCCATGCCGACAAACCACAACAGCGCGATCGCCGCACCGAGCCCGCCGAGCATCGGCCTTGCATCGGGAAAGCGCCCGGCCAGAAGGGCGAGGGCCACGAGATAGAAGGGAACCACGCCTAGTCCGCCCAATTGGCGTATCGGCATGGTTCCGGGCGGTTGCTCGCGCATTTGCGCTGCAAGCAGGCCGGTCGGCAGGATCTTCTCCAGGATCATCAGGGAAATCCAGGCGAGTGGTGCGGCAAGCAGGGCCAGCGCAAGTGGCGCGCCGTTCATGCCCGATACGCCGAAGTGTAAATTATGTTACTCGCCGGGTCAAACACGCGCGCCGATGTCCGGACCGCCTGCCTCGTCCCGGTCCCTTGCGAAGACCAGATAGAGGCACAGCACGGTATTGGCGAGGAACTGCGTGTCCATGATGTCATGGTCGAGCATGATATTGACCGTGCCGCTCAGCGCATAGGCGGCTTGAAAGCATATCAACAGGCAGAAGCCGAGCGTGGCGGTGCGGTCCTTCGGTGCGCGCGCCACGACGATAAGCGGGACAAGGAGCATGCTAGCCAGGGCGAGTGTACCGACCAGCCCCGCCCGGACCATCTCGTTCAGGACGACATTGTGAAAATGGCTGAAGGCGATAACCGTACCGGCGATCCCGGGCGTCCGTTCCTTCATGACCCTGCGTGGCGCATCCAGGCCATAGCCGAGGACCGGCCGTTCCGTGGCGGCCTCCAGCCCGGCCTCCCAGATGACGAAGCGCTTGCCGAGCCTCGTCTCGTATTCGCCTGTCTGTGCCGCATGAACATCGCTGACCGCGTCGCGCCAGGCATCGCCGATGGTCCCCGCCAGCGCGATGCCGGCGAGCAGGATCGCAGCGAAGCCGAACGCGAGCGCATGGCGAGCCGTCCTGCCTTGCTCTCTTGTCGCGAACCAGATGATGAACGGGAACAGCAGCAGGCAAGGCCACAAGGCCCGCGTGCCCGACAGGAGAAGCGTCGCCGCTGCTGCCAGCACGCCCGCCAGCGCGATGGCGAGCCAGATTGGCCGGCGCTCGGTGAAGGCGTTGAGCAGCGTGAAGGCCAGCACGATCGCCGCCGTGACGGCGAAGACGCCGGCATTGCCTGCTCCGCCCTGGGCACGGAATGACAGCCCGAAATACTGGTAGGCCGCCAGCGCCAGCATGGCGAACGCGCACCATGGTGCGGCGCGCAGCAGACCGTCGAGCAGCTTGTCGCGCGGCACCCGGATCAGCATGTAGCAGGGGATCAGGCCAAGAAAGGCGATGTTTTCGCCGATCTCGCCAAGCGTCACCCAGCCGTTCCAGTGAACAATGCCCGACAGCAATTCTACGCCGAAGAAGGCGGCGAAGGCTGCAGCCGCGAGATTGACCGGACGGGGCAGGGCGGGCAGCCGCCCTCGCACCAGAATGACGATGCCGCCAAGGATGGCGACCGCGCAAATGACGGCCGAGGACACGCTGCCGAGCACCGGCGCCAGCAGGATCGCGGCGACCGCAACGGGAACGCCGACGCTTTCAAGTCGAGTGCCGGCGGAAGGTTCCGCCGGCATCAGGAGGCCATGCCATTCATGTCGGACCGGCTCAATCGATCGGTTGTGGTTGCCCGGCAATGCCGGGACCGGACCGGGAAGTCAACCGCCGGTCGCCGGTGTGTCAGGCCGCCTTGTTGCTGCGCAATTGCTGCTCGATCCACGCATAGGTCTTTTCCAGACCGTCGACCAGCGGCTGGCTGGGCTTCCAGCCAAGCCGTTCGCTGATCAGCCGGTTGTCGGAATTGCGACCGCGTACGCCGAGTGGCCCCGGAATGTGGTTCTTGTGCAGCTTCTTGCCGGCGATGTCGGAAACGATGTCGACCAACTGGTTGATGGTGACCATTTCCTCCGAACCGATATTGATCGGCTCGTTCACGTCGGAGCGCGCCAGGCGGATGGTCCCTTCCAGGCATTCGTCGACATAGAGGAAGGAGCGCGTCTGCTTGCCGTCGCCCCAGATCTCGACTTCGCCATTGTCGTTGGCCTCGGCGACCTTGCGGCAGATCGCGGCCGGCGCCTTCTCCTTGCCGCCGCGCCACGTGCCGAGTGGGCCGAAGATGTTGTGATAGCGCGCGACGCGGTTCGACATCCCGTAATTGCGGTTGAACGAGAGGTAGAGCCGCTCGGAGAACAGCTTCTCCCAGCCATACTCGCTGTCGGGCGCGGCTGGATAGGCGGAATGCTCGGAGCAGTTTGGATTGTCCGGATCTTCCTGATTGTAGGCCGGATAGATGCAGGCCGACGAGGAGTAGAAGATGCGGTTGATGTTGCGCTTGCGGCAGCGGTCGACCACGTTGAGGTTGATCGTCGCCGAATTGTGCATCACGTCGGCATCGTGCTCGCCGGTGAAGATGTAGCCGGCACCGCCCATGTCGGCGGCAAGCTGGTACACTTCATCGAAGCGGCGGTCGATGACGCGGTCGCATACATCCTGCTCGCGCAGATCGCCAACGACGAAGTCATCGGCTTCGGTTTCGGAAAAATCGGGAAACTTCAGGTCGACGCCGCGGACCCAGAAGCCTTCGCGTTTCAGGCGGCTGACCAGGTGATTGCCGATGAAGCCGCCGGCGCCGCATACAAGAGCTGTCTTCACGATAGACCTATCCTTCGGTTTGCACGCCAACCCGTGCCCCGGACGGGTGGTCACATCTAAAGAGGGGGATGTCCGCCCCGGAGGGACGGTTCCTGACGATTGGCGTAGCACAAATTTTTCGGCTTGGAGTCAGCGAAACCGAATTGTGCTTAACGGCCGCGGCGGTTCATTTCCGCCTCTGATTTCAGGCAATCTTCGTACATTGGCGCAGATCGGAGCGTTGAAGTTTCTCGGCCCAAAGGCGCCGGGCGCTGGACATTGATCAAGGTGATGGGGCTATGATGCAGTATTGCCGACCGATACCGTTCGCCGAACGTGGATCAAAACTTGAGTGAGCGCTGATGCGTCCAGTAAGTGGGGTCGATAATCTCGAGCGTGAACTGAAACGGGAGCGCAGGATCCGTGTGATCCTGCTGTCTTCCCTGGTTGCCGCAAGCGCGATCATCATCGCGTCGGCGTATCTGGTCGACTATTTCATCTTTGCGCCGCAGGAAAAGGCGAATGAGCAGAAGGCCGCTGCCGCCAGCACCAAACCGGCGCGCAAGGAAGCCGCAAAAAAGGAGAAGGTGTCATGCGAGACCGCGATGCCTAGCTTCGGCAGGGGCCAATCCGTGACATTCACTTCCCGGATGGCGCCGCTCGAAAGATGCCTGTTGCGTGATGGCTGGTACGCGCCTGAATCGGCCTTTGTCTGGCAGGGCGAGCAGGAAGCGGAAATCGCGTTTGCGTTCGAGGAGGGCGTGTCGGGCGTGCGCATCGATCTGTCCGCGCTCGTACAAGACGGCTACACGAGGAGCACGCGGATTTCCCTCGTTGGTGGCGAGGAACGGCTCTACGAATTTATCGCGAACGACCGGCGGGAAGTCCTCTTCTCGCTGACCTCGCAGAAATCACCGGTGGTGATGAAATTCGTCACGGACAGACTGGACGCTCCCGTCGAGATGGGACTGAACGCCGACAAGCGGGAACTGGGCATCCGCTTGTACAGTGTGAGCTTCTTCTGATCGGCTGGTCCGGCTGTTGCACCGGAGCGCTCACTCTTCCCGGAACGCCTTGGAGAAACTATCGCTGAGCGGCCGCACCAGATATTCGAGGAAGGTGCGCTCGCCGGTGTTGATGAACACGTCGACCGGCATGCCCGGAAAGATCTGGTCGCGTGACAGGCCTGCCGGCAGGTCTTTGTCGAAGGCAAGGCGCGCCGTGTAGAACGCCTCTTGCGAGGCCTGGTCGACCAGCCTGTCGGCGGAAACATAGGTGACCTTCCCATCGATTTCCGGCGTGGTCCGGGCGTTGAGCGCCGACAGTCGGATGCGTGCTTCCTGCCCGATCGTCACTACGTCGACATCCTGCGGCGGAACGCGCGCCTCGACGATGAGTTCGCTGTTGGTCGGCAGGATTTCGACGACCGGCTTGCCGGGCTGGATGGTGCTGCCGACCGTGTTGGCATGCAGCGCGACGATGATGCCGTCGGCCGGTGCACGAATGTCCACGCGTGACAGCGTGTCGAGCCGTGCCCGCAACTGCTCGCGCAGATCGCTCAGCCGGCTGCGCAACTGGTTGATCTCGCTGGCAGCGTTCTCCTGCCGTTTGGCGATCAGGGTGGAACGTTGATCAGTCAGTTCGGCCACACCGGCCCGTTTCTGCCCGATGATCGATGTCAGCGTGCCGATGCGTCCCTCGGACTCGGCCAGCGTCCTGCGCAGCGCGTTGTAACCGCCACGCTCGGTGAGGCCCTTGTCGAGCAGCGTCTTCTTGTCGGCCAGTTCCTCGAGCAGGATTTCGCGCGTCTTCTCTTCCGAACGCTTCTGGATTTCCTGCCCCTCGATCTCTTCTTCCGCCGCCTTGATACGCTGGTCGCTGGCGGCCAGTTCGGATTTGTGGCGCTCGAGCCGGCTGGTGAATTCCGCGTTCTGTTCCGCCAGTTCCGTTTCCATGCCGAGTTTGCGCGCGCTCATGACCAGACCGGGCGCGAAGGTGAGTTCGTCCAGACCGGTCAATTCGGCGCGCGCACGGGCAAGCTGTGCTTCTGCGAGCAGGATGGCCGCGCCGACCCGATTGCTCTCGGCCTTCACCTGCGTGTCGTCGAGCGAGACGAGCGCCGTCCCCTCGGTGACCTGATCGCCTTCCGCAACGTGAATTTCACGAATGATGCCGCCCTGGAGATGCTCGATGACCAGGTTACGGCCGCTCGCCTTGACCAGCCCGGACGCGACCACTGCGCCGGAAAGCGGCGCGGACGCCGCCCATACGCCAAAGGCCAGCACGAAAGCGAGGATGACCGCCAGCCCGCCGATGCCCGGCCAGAAGATGCCGGTCGGTACCTTGTCCATCCATTGCGACTGGCGCCGGCCGTTGCGCTCGTTTCCGGTTTCGGTGGCTGTCATTTCTTCTGCTCCACCGAGGCGCGCAGCGTCGGGACGAAGCGCGAGGCCGCTCCGGCGGGCGGCTGATAGGGCGGAGTGCCGGGTTTGCCCACCCCGGGTGTCTGGCCGGGCGCCGGGCGTATCGGCGCATCGACCGGCGCAAGCATGCCGCCCTCCATGCGCATGATCTTGTCGGCCACCGAAAGCAGGGTCGTGCGCTGGGTGATGAAGACAACAGTCACTTCATTGGCCTTGGCCTCGTTGAGCGCCTCGACCAGCGCCTGCTCTCCGGCCGTGTCGAGATTGGCGTTCGGTTCGTCCAGAACGAGGATGCGAGGTTCGCCGAACAGCGCGCGCGCAAGACCGACCCGCTGGCGTTCTCCCCCCGAAAGCCGCAGCCCGCCCGGGCCGACGAAGGTGTCGTAACCATCCGGCATGCGCTGGATGATGTCGTCGGCATGGGAGCGTCGGGCCGCAGTAACGATCGCCTCGTCGCTGGCGCCCGGCTCGAAGCGTGAAATGTTTTCGGCGATCGTGCCGGGAATGAGCTCCACGTCCTGGGCCAGATAGCCCATGTGCCGGCCAAGTTCCTCGGGGTCCCAATTGGCGATGTCGTGACCGTCAATGCGGATATTGCCGGTGCGCAACGGCATGGCGCCGACGATCAGCCGCGCAAGGGTGGATTTGCCCGCGCCGGAAGGCCCGACGATGGCGAGCGCCTGGCCGGGTTCGACCTCGAAGGAGACGCCACGCAGGATCGGCGGCTTGGAAGGATCGGCCGGGTTGGGCTGGAAGACATTGGCCGCCTCGAGCCGGCCTTTGGGAGCCGGCATGCTGGTCCGGTCGCGCGGCTTGTCGACATTGCGCAACAGGCCGCGAACCCGTTTCCAGGCCTCCCAGCCGGCAACGAGTTGCCGCCAGGAACCGATGATCTGGTCGATCGGTTGCAGTCCGCGCCCGGAGATCAGCGAGGCGGCGAAGATCAGGCCGGCGGTCATCTCGCCGGTCAGCACGAGATAGGCGCCATAGCCGAGGATCGCCATCTGCAGGCCGAGTCGCACGATCCGCGACAGGCCGGCAAACCAGGCATTGATGGTCGACGCCTTGTCCGCCAGCGCAAGCGAGGCTGCGTGGTCGCCGCCCCATTTGTCGACGACATTTTCGAGCATGCCGAGCGCCATGATGCTGTCGGCGTTGCGAGTCAGCTGCTCGGACTGGCGCCCGGCCTTCAGGGCTTCGGCGGCCTGCTTTGCACTCACCCTGGCCAGCACCAGCTGGTTCGCCAGCGCGATCAGCGATACGGCGGCCGCACCGGCCAGCGTCAGCCAGAAGAGGGCAGGGTGGATGAAATACATCAGCGCGATGAAGATCGTCGCAAACGGCAGGTCGAGCACGGCGAAGGCGAGTTTTGAGGACAGGAGGCCGCGCAGCGTGGCGATGTCGCGCAGCGGCTGGGTATTGCCCCCGGTCATCGAGCCGAACCGGATGATGGTACGCAAGGTGAGGTCGCTCAGCCGCGTGTCGAGCCGGGCGGCGGCGCGGTTGGCCAGGATCGAGCGCACGACCTCAAGCAGGCCCAGCACACCCAGCCCGACGCCTGCGATCAGGGTCAGGAAGACCAGCGTCTCCTGGCTGCGCGATGGAATGACGCGATCGTAGATCTGCAGCAGATAAAGCGGCTGGATCAGCAACAGCAGATTGGTAGCGAGTGCGAACACCGCCATGAAGGCCACCGAACGGCGAAACTCGCGGATGGTGAGTTCGATCGTGGTCACGACTGCGATTGTCTCCCGGCGGGGTTGGCGATCCTGAGGCGGTTCATGGACGCCGCTTTTTGATCGTGCGTTTCGTTGCTGATCGTATACGTCCTGAATAGTTGCGATGGTTCACTTGTAGCCAGCACGAAAAGTCTTGGAAAGCTCAAGCCGTCGACTTGGTGAACCGCCACGTATCGCTTGCTGATGCGGAATCGGTACAGTATCGTTCCTTACTGTCAGGCAGCCTGCCGCAGGTCGCTCGGCAAATGAAACCTGCGCGGCGAGATTTCGTCGGCTTGAAAAGAAACGTAATTGGAGTGCCATTGTTCGGTTGTTTCTCCAATTCGAGTGAAATGATCCACCAGCCATTAACCTAAATCGAGACATGTCTAGAATATTGGATTGGAATAGCAACCGGGACGACGTTTCGCACGTACTGCCACAATGATGCGGCTATTGCGCGATAGCTCGCGACGAACTTTTCGTTCCTTCCGGGACCGGCTTTCCACTCCTTTCAGGGGCCAGCAATTGAATGCCAGCGGTATTTGATCTCGACGACATCATTGTCCAACTCCGTACCAGTTGGGGCGGCGACGCCGAAAACGCCACCTTCCCGCTGTATTCCAACACGTTCTACTATGCGCTGCTGACGAGTGCGCCGAACGATTCCAGCCCGGAGAATGCCGGATGGCAGGCGTTGACGTCGTTGATGGAGGCGAGGGCTGCCGAGGCTTTTGAACTCTGGGACGATCTGATCCCGCGCAACCTGATCCAGTATCTCGGATCGCCACCGGCGGATGCCCCCGTCATCCAGTTCGCCTATTCCTCGACAACGGACAAAGGCGGCACTTACGAGTACCCGGTCACCGGCTATTATCTCGGCACCAACGAGTTCGGTGGCCAATCCTGGGAGATCAATCGCGCCGAGATATGGCTAAACTCGGGCTGGAGCACCCATTCCACCTCGTCTGCCATCAACCAGACCGGCTATGGCTATTACGGCGGTTACGGTTTCCTCACCTACATGCACGAAATCGGCCATGCGCTGGGGTTGAGCCATCCCGGCAGCTACAATGCCGGCGATGACGAAGCCGTCACCTATGGCGTCCATGCGGAATATGCGCAGGACACGCGGCGCTTTACCATCATGTCCTATTTCTATGCCGACGAGGACGGCAGCGATACGGATTACTACGGTTCCAACGGCTTCTGGCAATTTGCCCAGACCCCGATGCTGCATGACATCGCGGCGATCCAGGAAATCTATGGCACCGATCTGAGCACGCGCGCCGAAGACACGACCTACGGCTTCAATTCCACAGCCGGGAAGGACGTCTACGACTTTAGCAAGAACGACAATCCCATCCTCACGATCTACGATGCCGGCGGCATCGACACGCTCGATTTCTCCGGCTTCGGTTCGGGGCAGTATGGTGGCCAGGTCATCAATCTGACGCCCGGGACCTGGTCCGATGTCGGCGGCTACATGACCAACAATGTGGCCATTGCCTTCGGCACCTGGATCGAGAATGCCATCGGCGGCACGGGCAACGACACCATCATCGGCAACGGCATCTCGAACCGGCTCTACGGCAACAATGGCAACGATCGGCTTGATGGCGGGTTCGGCGTCGACTTCCTTTTCGGGGGAGCAGGCTTCGATACGGGTGTCGTCGCCGGCGCCTCGAGCGAATGGACGCTCGTGCGATTTGGCAATGTCGTCCAGGTCTATTCGAACTCGACCCTTGAGCATGACTGGTTCGAGGACGTCGAGCTGCTCGATTTCACCAATACCGACATCACGGTCGCCAATTTGGCCAGCAACGAACCCTATTCCTACATGGCCACCTACTCGGATATCCTGAGTGCCTTCGGTCCCAATCCGGATGCCGCCATCCAGCACTATTTCTACAACGGATATTATGAAGGCCGGACGCTCGACGGTTTCGATGAATGGTCCTATCTGGCGGGCTACAAGGATCTCCTCAACGCGTTCGGGACTGACGGCGAAGCCGCCACGCTTCACTACGTCTACAATGGCTTCTGGGAAGGTCGTGCGCGCGATGCGTTTGACGAATGGTCCTATCTGGCCAGCAACACGGACCTGATCGGCGCTATTGGGCCGAACGGCATGCAGGCCACCCAGCACTATGTCACCACCGGATATGGCCAGGGCCGCGAGGTTAACACCTTCGACGCGTTTCGTTACATCGCATCCTATGGCGATCTCATCCAGGCTTTAGGCCCGAACGGCCTCGCCGGCGAAATGCACTACGTTTACAACGGCTATTACGAGGGTCGGGTCGCCGATTTCGACGCGCAGCAATATCTCGACAACTACCAGGACCTGCAGAACGCCTACGGCTCCGATCTCGCCGCCGCGACGCTGCACTATATCTACAACGGCTTCTACGAAGGCAGGACCGACGAGGCCTAGTCGACATCGCCATGCGATGAAGCATCGCGGAAGGCCGGCGATGGCCGGCCGGTCGCGCAATTGCCGGCATGATCAGTCGTCGAGACGCAGATAGACCGGCTTCGGATCGGTGACATTCAGCACGGCCTCACGGGCTTCGTCGAGTTTTGACTGGCACTCCTCCGAAGCGGTGACGTCTCGGCGATCCGGATAGGGCAGCACCAGCAGCTTTCGGCAGTCCGGTCCCAGGACGCCCCTGACTGTGGAGCGCCGGATGCCTTCCCCAATGCCTGAATAGCGTTCCGCGAAGATTTCGGGCGGTGGATCGTAGAGCCATGGCATGCGTGTCTGGATGAACTTCGAAGACATAGAGGGAACCACGTACTTCCCGAATTGCCGGGGGGCGGCATCGATGGCCGTGTAGACGCCGCCGAGAACGATCGCGAGCCCGAGGCCCACCGCGACAGGGATGCGCTGGCGGGCGAAAACGAACAATTGATGGACCAGCGGAAACAGGAGCGGCATGTACCAGGTCGCATAGCGCGCGAGGCCGGGCGTCGCTCCCGAATTGAGATTCCCGGTCAGCGACTGGAAGTAGAACGAGACCAGCAGATAGACGGAAGCAAAGGAAAGATAGCGCCAGCCGAGCCGGGCGGTATTGAGTTGAGCGATCAGCGCCCAGACCGAGACGATCAGGAGCGCCGTTCCCAACGGCCAGTTCGGCAAAAGGCCGACATCCGGGTCGAACAGCCAGATGAAGGAAATGAAGACGCTGTTGTCTTTGGTGATGCCGGCGAGGGCCAGTTGCGGGGTCACTACACCCAGGCGCGCGAAGTAGTAGACCGGATGCACCAGTACCAGCAAGGCCGTCGTGGCGATCCCCGCGACTTCGAAAACGGTGTAGGGCCGTTTCCATTCGGCCAGGGCACGCCAGGCAAGCGGCACCATCGCCACGACAGTGAAACTGGGGTTCTGGGTCGACGTCATGGCGAGCAGCACGGCTGATGCCACATTCCTGCGTGCTGCAAACAGCACGACCGCGGTCGTCGCGAGGCAGAAGGTGAAAAACTCAGTGTGGACCTTGTCGATGAACCAGACCATCGGCGATGCGAAGGTCATGACCAGAACGACGGCCAGTCCGGTCAACCCGAAATGGCGGAAGGCTACCCACAGCATGCCGCTAAGAAGCAGGAAATGCAGGACGAGAAAGCTGTCATGGGTATCGAGGCCGATGCCAAGCGAATGAGCCAGTCCGGAACATATCGCAGCCAACAGGCTGTAGAACCAGAAATGATTGAAATCGCCCGTGTGGTTCACCTGCAAGCGCGCGAACTGCAGTTGCAGCGACTCGGCAGGCACGAGGACGCTGACCTCGCCGGAATTGAAGAAGGCCTGAAAGACTTCATAAACCAATTAAATCGTCCAGGCGAAGAACAGCGCGTAATATTCATTGCCGTCCCCTACGCGCTGTGCCGGCATTTGTCCGACAAGGACAAACAGCGTCGCGCATGCCGTCAGGACCGCGAGGAAGAGCGCCCACCTCGCAGTGGGCGGCATGGGCGTTGCGCGATCAGCCTGCATCGAGCATTGCCCTTGCGACGTTTCGGCCTTCCCGGACCGCATAGTTCGTACCGCGATCTTCAGGATAGATCTGCGCCATGGTCGAGATCCACGCATTGTCGAACGGCGTTTCCTGATCGGGAACGAGCGACGAATAGTTCCGTTCGATCACCGGCTGGGCGTGATCCGCCCGCCATATCTTCCAGTCGATGATCCAGCCATCGTTGAATTCGGGAAACATACGCCTGAGATGTTCGAGGCTGTAGGCGAGATAAGTCTCGTCGTCATGGGACCAGACCGGATCGTCCCTCGCGATATAGCGCGACAGGTAGACGATGTGGGAGCCGCGATAATGCTCCGGCGTGTCGAAATTGGTGTGTTCGATCACGCCGACAAAGGGAAAGCCGGGATCGTTCACGTTCAGCCAGTAGGTATCCGACAGGCTGTGCTTGAGGCGCAGCACCAGACAGATATTGCCGAGATAGTGGATACGCCGAAGCGAAGCCAGCCATGCATCGTCCGCGTCCTTCTCAAGGATGTCGGCGATGATCGGAAATGCCGGGGTGAACAGAAACTTCCGCGCCTCGATGGTCTGGACATTCGCGGTGGTCAGCGAGGCGATCGAATCTCCCTGTGATGTCGCGCCGGTGACCTCGGTGCCGAATTCCACCTTTCCGCCCTGTTCTTCGATGGCATTGACCAGCCCCTGCGCCAACCTGCCAAAGCCGCCCTTGAAATAGGCGAGCTTCTCGTCGCCGAACTTGTCCCTGGAACCGCCTCTCAGCACCAGCTTCTTCCACATCCACACCGCGCCGATGTCCTCGGCAAAGACAGAGAATTTGGAATCGATAAGCGGTTCCCAGACAGTACTGTAGACGTTCCTGCCGCAAAGCGGCTCGAGCCATTCGCGCACCGACAGGGGTTCGATCTGGCGCCAGTCGCGCACGCGCCTCACCTGCAGCACCAGCAATCCGAGGCGTATCCTGTCGACAAGGCTGAGCGCGCCGAACCGCATCAGGTCCAGCGGCGTCGACAGTTTCCATATCCGCGAGTTGAAATACATGCCGGTTCTGGAGGCCAGGCTGACAATGTCCTTGTCCATGCTGATCTCGCGAGCGAGTTCGGGGATATGCGTGTCGCTCTGGAACCAGTGATGATAGAATTTCTCGAGTTCCACACCGTCGGAAAACTCGAACGTTCCGCCCAGCCCGCCCGGCCTGTCGCTTGCCTCGACGACGCAAACCTTGAGCCCGCGCCGACCCAGTTCAAGCGCCGCCGTGAGCCCCGTGAAGCCGGCCCCGACGATGGCGACATCGTATTCCTCGCGCGCGCTTGCGTTCATTTGCCCGCAACCCGGATTTCGTTGCCTGTTCTGAACGTCACCAGCCGGTTCAGGGTGAACTGGAGGGCGACGACAACCGGCAGCGTGAGGATCTTGGCGATGCGCTCATCGATCGAGGCGAACTCGACCAGAAGCCAGAGACAGAAGGCGGAGGCGAGATAGCCCAGCGCAGCCACACTGAGAAAGGAGGTGAGACGCAAGGTCACGCGATCATGCACGCCGAAGGTGAAGTGCCGGTTCAACGTGAAGCTGACCAGCGTACCGACAAGATACCCCAGCGCATTCGCGGCCTGATAACTTTCCAACAGGCTGAGAAACAGCAGGAAGGTGAGGTAGTCGGACGCGACCCCGATGCCGCCGCAAATGCAGTAGACCAGGAACTGCTTGGTCATCGGTCCTTGTCCCGAACGGTCGGCTCTTCCAGTCCGACGCTCTCGGCGATGACGAATTGCGGGCGGGCGTTCAGCGTCAGCAGTACCCGCCCGAGATATTCCCCGATGATCCCGAGTGCCAGCAACTGGACGCCGCCGATGATCAGGACCGTGACGATGAGGGAGGACCAGCCGATCGGCATCAGGTCCAGCGTGAACTTCTGGATGATGAGCAGGAAGGCGAAGACGAAGCCGAAGACCGACATGGTCAGGCCGAGCACGGAGGTAACGCGTAGCGGCATGATCGAGAAACTCGTCGCCATCTTGAGCCACAGCGACACCGATTTGCGAAGGCCGTAATTGCCGTCGCCGATCGGGCGTGAGTGGTGGTCGACCTCGACCGATGCGATGTTCTGCGTCACCGACAGGATGAGCCCGTCGAGATAGACATAGGGCCCGCGATAGCGCAGCAGGTCGGGAACGAGAGTCCGCGAAATGGCACGAAATGGCGAGAGGTAAAGGTCTCTGGGTTTGCGGATGAGATAGCTGGCGACGACGTCGTTCAGCCGGCTGCCATACTGCTTCCAGAGAGCATGCTTCCTGGATGTGAACCTGGCGTAGACGACGTCATATCCCTCGCGCACCTTCTCGACCATTTTCGGGATGTCGAAAGGTGAATGTTGCAGATCGTCATCCATCGTGATGACGACGTCGCCATTGGCATGAGCGAGACCGGCCATGATGGCGTTGTGCTGGCCGGCGTTGACCCGCAGCAGGATACCCTTGAGATGGCGGTTCTCCCGTGCAAGCGACTTGATGCTCGCCCATGTATCGTCCGGCGAACTGTCACACACGATGACGACTTCGTAGGAAAGCGCCTTCTCGGACAGGGCACGATCGATCTGCGTCATCAGTTCGGGCAGAATGATGCCGCTGCGATAGGCGGGAATGACTATGGAAACCTCAGGAGGATGGGGTTTACCCATAATACTTCCTTATGACGCGCGCCACATAGCCTTCATCGAAGCTGATTCCGAGTTGCCTGGCGGCTTCCTGCGCCTCGCTTGTCTCTATGAAATAGGACGCCCCTCCGTCAATGATCCGGCAGACGGCCTTCCTTCCGAGAACCTCCTCGAACAGGCTCAAGATGGTCTGAACCGGAAGCGATATCGGAGTGGCAACGTTGATCGTTGAATTCCAGGTTCCGGCCGACTCCAGGAGGAATGCGCAAATCCGTACCACATCGTCGATGTCGATCAAGTTGCGTTTGGCTTGGCGCTGTATCTCAAGCGTTCCTCCGGACTGGATGGTCTTGAAGAAGTAATTGGAAAACGTGTTGGGATTGTCGCTTCTTCCGACGATCTGCGGCAGCCGGAAGATCACATAGGACCCAGTCCCCTCGATGATGGATTCCATTTCGAGTTTGTGACGAACATACGGTTTCCGGCATTGAGACGGATCAACCACGCTGCAGGTGCTGAAATAGACGAGCCTGTGCCCGGCCCGGGCCCAGTGGCTCAGCAATGCCTTTTCCCGTTCAAACGCTTCCTGCCCGGTTTCCGATGAGTTGGAAACGCCGGAAGCAAAGATCACCACGTCCTGATTGTACGAATAGATCGGCGCAAAAGCTCGTGCGATCAGTCCATCTCCGACTATCAAGGCAAGTAAACCTCTTGTTTGCGCCAGTAGAGCGCATCTCGATAACTTTGCCGGAGCAAACCGCGTGTCAACCCGCCAATTGCCCAGACGTATAAGGGAAAGAATGTAATTGGCAACCGGGGCAAGCATGCTCGAATACATTGGCACGATTCTGCGTACAACGGGCATGCGTCGGGGGCGAATTCACGGCAGGATTAAAGTCGAACTGACAAAGGTTGCGGAATGAATCGGTAGTTTGCCAAGCCCTCGATCGCGCTGAAGATTGTTGAACTCCGTCATCAACTTCGATATCGCTCAGTCGGCTGTGGAAATGGATGTCTTCGGAGTAGGGTCAGTGGGGCGAGGGGGGGCTTATTACGTCAATTCGGCCATCGTGGCATGCCTGTTGATTGCCGCGACGGCTCTCTATTACTGGCTTCATGCCGATTTCTATTTGGTTGATTTCCTCAGCGATACCGCAGCATCGAAAATCTATGGGCGGGAGATGGTCGCAACCGGCACTCTTTTCCTGAGAGGCTGGTTTTACAACAATGGCGACATACTGACGACCGTGCCGTTTTATTTCGCCTATCCTTTTGCCCTGATGGGGTTCAAGGGGTACGAGTTGCATGTCCTCGAAGGTGTTTTTCGTTCGCTGACCCTGCTGTTGGCGACGGTGTTCTTCTACACGCGGTTGAGTCGGGGCGCCTTGCCGCTTCCGCTCGTCTTGATCGCCGCCATTGTCTTCACCCTGCCCATGGGCCTGCAGTCGTCCCTGTTCACCATGGCCCAGGGCAGCTACGTGGCGATCCTGATTGCGTGCCTCGTTTTTCTGGGCGTGTATTCCCATCTCGACTTCGAGAAACGGATGCCGCCCTGGTCGGTTGCCGCGCTTTTGCTCATCGCCTTTCTGATCACGGTTTCCGGTATCGTTCGCGCCGCAGCGTCATTCTGGGTCTGCCTCGTGCCGATGTTGGTCAATTCGGCGCTCTCCCAAGACTCCGTTACCGCGAAGCAAAGGACCATGCTGTTCGGTCTGGCGCTGCTGATCGTCTTCCCGCTCGGCTATTTCAGTTACTTCGCATTGGTGGACGGTCTGGTCGTGCAGGTCGGCGCGATCGGTTTGATCAAGTATGCATCGGCCGATGCCCTGCTTGGGGGGATGGCGGCGCTGGTGCGGGCGCTGTTCTACTATTTCGGGTTCGATAGCCTTGCCGATGCAAGGATGACCACCTCCGCGAGCCTGATCTATCTGCTGCGCATCTGCTTTGCCGCAGCCTTGTTTACCGTCGGCTCTGTTGCAATGAAGAGGCTTTGGAAGCTCGGCCGATACGTGATTGCCCGGGAAGAAGAGCATCACGCCATCGTTTTGAAGAGTGATGCCTTGTCGAGCAGCCTTGTTTTCGCGGCGGTTGGCACTCTGATGGGCTGCTTCCTGATGGTGTTCTCCCAACTGGGAACCGGACCCTACACGCTGCGCTATGCATTCCCTGGCCTGGAAATCCTGAGGGCATTGACCGTGTACCTGATCGTTGACTGGACGTACCGTCGTTTCAACGAAGACTGGATCCGGGTGGTTGCGGTCACGGCCGTTGTCGTCGCGCTGTGTGCGGTGACCAATCTGAAAGCAGGTGGCGCCCTTCTCGACAGGGAAGCTAAACAGCGGGAGGCAAAGGTCGAGGACAGGTTCGCCCTGTTCATGCCGGATGGTGCGGTGACCCGCTATCTCGTCTCGCAGAACGTGACCAGAGGCTTCGCCAGCTACGGCAACGCGAGCATCTATGAGGTGATCTCGGACGAAGTGCTGCGAATCGGCCCGGTCTGGCTGGGCGACGAACAGCCGAGGCACTATCCCGTCCTTACAACGGTCGGCAGAACCTGCGTCGATTCCGATTTCTTCATGCTTTTTATGGCGGACGAAATCGGCAGGCATCGCTTGAAGGTCGGTCCCTACGACCAAAGGGATTTTGTCGGCGCGATGGGTACACGCTACCAGATCATGCTGTTCCGCAAGGACGATGCACCCGCCCTCGGACTCAGCCTGTGCGGCGGCGCCTGAAGCCTGAATGCAGTCGGCGGACGACACTCGCCGCCACGCATCCCACTACATCATGATCGTCTTCGGTCGATATTGCACGCGCAGTCAGTTTCTTTCGCCAATCGCATGTTCGGAACGTGATGATGGTCGAGATTGTTGGCTTTTACCGGGGCATCGGGTTCTGTGGGTTGAACGAACCGGATTGTTCGGTGAGCGTTGCCGGCATGCAAACGCATTCGAAAGCCGGCTCGGACCTGGATCAGCAAGATGAGGGCTGACGGAATGATGGTCTCATCGCTGATACCCTAATGTGATGCCGCTTAGGAGAGGTGGCGTGTGTTCGAGTTTTTGTGCAGTAACAAACGGGTCTTGGGCGAGCCCGAACCGCCGCCGGTCTCGATGCCGGTTTCCGAGGTGCTGACCTTCCAGGACAGCACACAAGTCTGGCGGAATTCGCGGTTGCAGCGTGAGGATGAGAATCGACCGCTGGAAGCCTGAATGTCCGCATTCCTTGCGGGTCGCCGATCAGCGCCCGGTCTCTGGCGGGTTCTTCATGATCTCGGCATAGCGCGCCGCGATGGCCGCGCCGACGGCCTCCCTGCCGAAACGCTCCCGCACGAACGCCTTTGCCGCCTTGCCGCGTGTCTCACGCATTCGCGGATTCTCGAAGACCTCGCGAAGGATGTCGACCGCAGCGTCAAGATCGGGCTCGGCCCATTGCTGATCGTCGGCCCAATGATATTCGCCAGGCCCGACCGGCACCAAGGTGCAGGGTACGGGAAAGCCCGTTTTCCGGGACAGAAAATCGCGGCTGCCCGAGAAGTCGGTGCCGATGACCGGCTTGCCGAATCCCATGGCCTCGGCCATGCCGAGCCCGAAGCCTTCGGCACGATGCAGCGAGACGTAGCAGTCGCAGGCCTTGATCAGGCCGCGCATCTCTTCGCTGGACAGATGCCCGTCGATCAACCTGATTCTCGGATCCTGTTGTGCGGCCCGCGCCAGCCTGTCCCTCACGTCGGGATGATGGCTTTCGTCCCCGAACGACTTGATGACCAGTCCGACATTTTCGTCGCTGTCGCCGAACGCCCGTTCGAATGCTTCGAGCACACCGAGCGGGTTCTTGCGTTGTGGCGAGGAATAATAGTCGAAGGAGAACAGGAAATAGAAACGATCCTCGTCGAGGCCGAGCGCTTGCCGACCGGGCAGATCGTCTTCATC
>JBHIWX010000009.1:0-69635 GCA_041987205.1 Rhizobiaceae bacterium
TCGTCGCCAAGGAATTCGTCGCTACGCGCAATGATGGCGACGGTGTGCTGGTGCTCTCCGAATTCGCCGGCGCGGCGGTCGAGATGGGCTCGGCCGTGATCGCCAACCCCTTCTCCTACCGATCGATGGACGACGCGATCCTGACCGCGCTGAAAATGCCCGAGAAGGAGCGCCGCCAGCGCATGGAGATCCTGCGCACCGCTGTCGCGCGACGTGACATCAAGGCCTGGGGCAAGCAGCTCGATCAGGAATTCGAGGCCCTGCGCGGCGGCGACGGTGCCGTCCTGACCTCGGCGGCCTGACCGCAAGCGCTCGACGCGGCCATGGGCTAAGGCGGTTGAAGCAACCGCCTCGCCTGCCTTGGTTCCTCATCTATACGATTTCAAAGACTGCGCGCGGCCGCGATCGCTGCCTGGCCGAGCGCCAGCCCGCCATCATTGGCGGGCACGCGGCGCTGCACCAGCACGCGATGGCCGCGTCCGGTCAGAGTCCGGTACAGCCCCTCGCTGACGATCGCGTTCTGCATCACCCCGCCCGAAAGCGCGACAAACCGACAGCCATGCCGCACAGCGGCGCGGTCGGCCATGCCGGCCACCGCCTCGACCAGCCCGTTGTGAAACCGCGCCGCAATGACGCCCCTGTCCACACCGGCGCCCATATCTGCGAGCAGCGCCTCCCATAACGGCGTCCAGGAAAGGATGCCTGGCGATACCAACCCGATATCCGCAGGATAGGCGCCGGCGGTCGGAACATGCGGCCGTGCCAGCGCTTCCATCGCCATCGCTGCCTGACCTTCGAACGTCTGTCGCTCAGCGCAGATACCGAGCGCGGCGGCGACCGCGTCGAACAACCTTCCCGCCGAGGACGACAGCGGGCAATGGGTGCCGCTTCGCATCATCTTCTCGATGAAATTGACCGGCCGACCTTCCAGCATGCCGGCAAGGGGCAACGCCTTCTCTCGCCAGCCCTCGCCGAAAGCGGCGCGCAGATGCGCCACTGTGTTGCGCCACGGCTCGCGCATTGCCTGCGCCCCGCCCGGCAGGGGCACGGCCATGAAATGCCCGGCGCGCTCGAAGGAGCGATAGCCGCCGGCCAGCAATTCGCCACCCCAGATCGTCCTATCCTCGCCAAGCCCCAGCCCGTCGAGCACGATGGCGAGTGCATCGTCCTCGCCCGGCGCAATACCGTTCTCGGCGAGACAACTCGCCAGATGGGCGTGGTGATGCTGAACCGCGACGACCGGCAGCGCCTCCGCAGCGCCGAGCGCCCTGCCCCATTTCGTCGACAGATAGTCCGGATGCCGGTCCACCGCGACGATGCGCGGGTCGAACCGGAAGATGTCGCGATAGAGCGCCAGATTGCGGCGGTAATCGTCATGCGTCGCCGCCTCCTCCAGATCGCCCATATGCTGCGAAAGCGTCGCCCTTCCCTCGGCCAGCAGGCAGAACGACGCCTTCAACTCACCGCCCATGGCGAGCACCGGCGGTGCATCAGCGAAGGCCTCGGGCAGCATCAGCGGTTCGGGCGCCATGCCGCGCCCGCGCCGGATGATCTGCGGACCGGGCGCATCGACACGCAGCACGGAATCGTCGAGCCGGTTGACGATGTCACGGTCGTGCATGAGGAAGTAATCAGCGATGGAACCGAGCCTGTCGCGCGCCGCTGCATTGTCGATCACCTGCGGTTCGTCCGACAGATTGCCCGAGGTCATCACCAGCGGCCAGCCGACGCGATCCATCAGCAGGCGATGCAACGGCGTGTAGGGCAGCATGACGCCGAGCCGGTCCTGGCCGGGTGCCACTTCGTGGGAGATCGGCCGCGCCAGCTTTCCGCCCCTGCACTCCAGCAGCATGATGGGCGCGGCGGTCGAGCTGAGTTGATCGGCCTCCGCATCGCGCAACACGCAGTGTTCGCGGATTTGCGCGACATCGCGCATCATCACGGCGAGCGGCTTGGCATAGCGTCGCTTGCGTTCGCGCAATCGCGCCACGGCCTCCGCGTTGGTGGCATCGCAGGCCAGGTGAAACCCGCCGATCCCCTTGATCGCGACAATCCCGCCATCCGCAAGCGCTTCGGCCGTCGCCGCGACGGCATCGTCGCAGTCAACCTCCCCGTCGCCATCCTCCAGCCAGACGCGCGGCCCGCAGACCGGGCAGGCGTTGGGCTGGGCGTGGAACCGCCGGTCGGCCGGATCGCCATATTCTCTGGCGCAGTCCTCGCACATCCCGAAGGACGCCATCGAGGTGCGCGCCCGGTCGTAGGGGATCGAACGGACGATCGACAGGCGCGGCCCGCAATGGGTGCAATTGGTGAAAGGATAGCCGAAGCGCCGGTTCGCCGGGTCGGCGATATCGGCAAGGCATGCCGGACAGGTTGCCGCGTCCGGCACGACACCGGTCGAGATTGCGCCCTCCTCGCTCTCGGCAATGACAAAGCCCGTGGCAGGCGCTAAGCCTTCAGCGGCTTCGTGCTTCACCCGGTCGATGCGCGCCAGCGGCGGCGCCTCGGCCGTCAGGCGCTCGACGAAGCGCCGCAGCGCGGCCTCATCGCCCCACGCTTCGATGGCGACCCCGGCGCCGTCATTGATCACGTTGCCGGCAAGCCCCTCCTCCCGCGCGATGCGCCAGACATGCGGCCGGAAGCCGACCCCCTGCACAAGCCCGGCCACCCGGATGCGCCAGCCGGCCACGGGACCGGCTGCCACCATCAGCAAATCCTCGGAAGCTGTTCGCCGGCGAGCCAGTCGACCACGCGCGCGCCACCGAAGCCGGTCTTCATGCGGATCAGGCAGGCATCGTCCGCTATCACCTCGCCGATAATCGCCGCGTCCACGCCCTTCTCGTGTGCGCGCATCACGGCCAGCAAGGTCTCGGCGTCACTCTTCTCGCAGATGCAGATCAGCTTGCCTTCATTGGCGACATGCAGCGGGTCGAGGCCGAGCAACTCGCAGGCCGCATGCACGTCCGGCTTGACCGGGATGGCGGATTCCTCGAGCGCCATGCCAACCTTCGCCGCATGCGCGATCTCGTTCAGCGTCGCCGCCAGCCCGCCGCGCGTCGGATCGCGCAGCATTGCAATGCCCGGCACTGCCGCGACCATCGCCGCGACAAGGGTGTGCAGCGCCGCCGAGTCGGACTTGATCTCGGTCTCGAATTCCAGATTCTCGCGTTTCGACAGGATCGCCACGCCGTGATCGCCCATCGAGCCCGACAGCAGCACCGCCTGCCCCGGCTTCACGCGTTTCGCCGAGATTTCCACCCCGTCCGGCACCGTGCCGACACCCGTCGTCGTGATGAACACACCATCGCCCTTGCCCTTCTCCACCACCTTGGTGTCGCCGGTCACGATTGGCACGCCCGCCTCGCGCGCGGCCGCCGCCATGGAAATGACGATCCGCTCCAGATCGGCGAGCGGAAACCCCTCTTCGAGGATGAAGCCCGCCGTCAGATAGAGCGGCTTCGCGCCAGCCATGGCAACATCGTTCAGCGTGCCATGCACCGACAGCGAGCCGATATCGCCACCAGGAAAGAACAGCGGCGAGATGACATGGCCGTCCGTGGAGACGACCAGCCGCCCCGCTGCTACCGGCAGCAACGCGGCATCGTTGCCCTGATCGAGATAGGCGTTCGACAGATGGCGCTGGAACAGGTCGCGGATCAGATCGGCCATGGCCCGTCCACCGCCACCGTGAGTCATGTCCACGCTGCCGCTGAGGCGCGCAGGACGGTCGATAGCGTTCATTCGGCTGCCTCCGCCTGACTGGCACCGGATGACTTGCCGTCCCGGAATCGTCCATAGGTCCAGTAGGCCGCGCAGGCGCCTTCCGACGAGACCATGCAGGAACCCATCGGGTTGTCGGGTGTGCACACCGTGCCGAACAGCTTGCAGTCGGTCGGCTTCTTCACGCCGCGCAGGATCGACGGGCATTCACAGGATTTGGTCTCGCGCGACGTCTTCTCGCTGACGACGAAGCGCTTCTCGGCGTCGTAGAAGGCGTAGGCATCGCGAATTTTCAACGCGCTGAGCGGCACCGTGCCGAGACCGCGCCATTCGAAATCCTCGCGCAGTTCCAGCACCTTGTCGACCAGCGCCTGCGCCTTGGTATTCCCTTCGCGCGTGACGACCCGGGTGTATTCGTTCTCGACCTCGTGCCGGCCCTCATTTACCTGCCGGATCAGCATCAGCACCGACTGCATGACGTCGAGCGGTTCGAAGCCGGCGATCACGACGGGTTTCTCGTATTGCTCCGCCGCGCCCTCATAGGGCTTCGAGCCGATCACGGTCGAGACGTGCGAAGGTCCGAGAAAGCCGTCGATCTTCGCCGGTCCGCCGGGCGCGAAATCCTCCGAATCCAGCAGATGCGCGATCGCCGCCGGCGTCAGCACGTGATTGCAGAAAACGGAGAAATTCTTCAGCCCTTCGGCCTCGGCCTGCAGGATCGCCACCGCCGTGGGCGGCGTCGTCGTCTCGAAGCCGATGGCGAAGAACACGACCTCCCGGTCCGGGTTCTCGCGGGCGATCTTCAGCGCATCCTGCGTCGAATAGATCATCCGCACATCGGCACCGTCGGCCTTGGCGCGGATCAGCGAGCGATGCTTCGTGCCCGGCACGCGCATCATGTCGCCATAGGTGCACAGGATGACGCCGTGCTTTTCGGCAAGCTCCACCGCGTCGTCGAGACGGCGCACCGGCAGCACGCAGACCGGGCAGCCCGGCCCGTGCACGAATTCGACATTGTCCGGCATCAGATCCTGCACGCCATAGCGGAAAATGGCATGCGTATGCCCGCCGCAGAACTCCATGAAATGATAGTCGCGCTCCGGCTTTGCTTCCTGCGCGATCTGGCGAGCCAGCTTCTCGGCGAGATCGCGGGCGCGGAATTCGTCGACATATTTCATGCCGCGCCCTCCTTCATCTCTTCCAGTTCCTCGCCGAGGATCCCCGCTTCCGCCATCAGCGCCAGCGTGCGCTGCGCTTCCTCTTCGCTGACCTTGTGCAGCGCGTAGCCGACATGGACGAGCACGTAGTCACCGACCGCGATGTCCTCGACCAGCGCGACCGAGACGCGCTTCTTCACGCCCTCGAAGGCGACGACCGCCATGTCGCCAGCCTCGAGCGCCGTAACCTTTGCCGGTATCGCCAGACACATGGTCCCGCCTCCCTTCTCGCCTATTCCGCGGCGTTCGCCGGGGGTTCCTGTCCCGCCAGCGCCATAGCCCGCGCCGCCTCGATCCAGGCGAGCCAGCCGGCCATGCCCTCGCCCGTGCGCGCCGAAACCCTCAGCACCTTGATTGCCGGATTGACCTTGCGCGCATTGCCAATCGCCGCCTCGACGTCGAAGTCGAGATGCGGCAGCAGATCGGTCTTGTTGAGCAGCATCAGGTCTGACGCCGCGAACATGTCGGGATATTTGAGCGGCTTGTCCTCGCCCTCGGTCACCGACAGGATCACCACCTTGTGCGCCTCGCCGAGATCGAAGCCGGCCGGGCAGACCAGATTGCCGACATTCTCGATGAACACGACCGAACCGTCTTGCGGCGCCAGATGCTCGACTGCGTGGCCGACCATGTGGCCGTCGAGATGGCAGCCCTTGCCAGTATTTATCTGGATTGCCGGCGCGCCGGTCGCGCGAATGCGATCGGCATCGGCCGCCGTCTGCTGGTCGCCCTCGATCACGCTCGAAATCAGCTTCCCGTCGAGCATCTCGATCGTCCTGACCAGCAGGCTGGTCTTGCCCGAGCCGGGGCTGGAAACGAGGTTCAGCGCCAGAATGCCGTGCGCGGCGAACCAGGCACGGTTTTCGGCAGCATAGGTGTTGTTCTTTGACAATATGTCGGTCTCGAGCTGGATCATCCGGCTCTGGCTCATGCCCGGCACCGCCGCGCCAGCCGGCCCCGTGCCGTAATCGAGATCGCCGTGCTCGCCATGACGGTGGCCATGGTCGTCGTGCCCATGGTGATGATCGTGCGCATGGTCGTGCCCGTGATCATGCGAATGGCGCTTCTCGCCCGTCTCGATCCGGACCTCGCCTTCGCCGCAGCCGCAAACCGTGCACATCAGTTCACCTCCAGTTCCTTGATCCGCAATTCCTCGCCCGCCGTCACCTGCAATTGATGCGAGCCGCATTTCGGACATGCATCGAAGCGCTCGCGTATCGTGACCGTCTCGCCGCATGGCATGCACCATGCGCTGGCCTGCGTCTCCACGATCTCAAGCGCCGCGCTTTCGGCGAGCGACCCGCGCGTTACCACGTCGAAACCGAATTTCAGCGCCTCGATCTCGACGCCCGACAACGGCCCGATCTCCAGCCGCACGCGTTTGACCGTGTCAAAGCGCTGCTCGGCGGCCTGTTCCTTCAGGATGCCTAGAATGCTCTCGCAGATCGCCATCTCGTGCATCAGGCCGCCCTCGCCAGGCCATGGATTTCATAGGCGACGCAGGGGTCGATGGCGCGCACGACCAGATGGGCCAGTTCATCACGGTCGCCATCATCCAGGGCCTCGAGGCACCGTGCCGCGACGCCTCGGCAATGGAAATTCCAGTCGGTCGGCGCGACGATCCGGTAGTCCATAACCACGCCATGCTCGACCCGTACGCCATGGATGAGCAGGCCGCGCGCAGCCTCGACCGCCGCTACGCCCTGCGCGTCGATGACGGCCGAAATCGCCGCAGCTTGCGCCTCACCGAACAGCAGGTCGCGCATTTCGAGCGGCAGCCGCGCCAGTTCGGTCAGCCGTGCGGCATAGCGTGCCCCCAGCCCCTGCGAACCGAGGCCGGCAAGCGACGGCTCGTGCCGCCGGCGCGAATAGGGCGTCGTCTCCGGCACCGCATCGGCCTGACCGATACCTTCCCACATGACGCGCTCCAGCCAGGCTCCGACCATCTCGGCACGAACGGCGAGGTCGAGCGCGGGCAGAGACACCGTCGCCTCGCCCATCCAGCCGCGCACAAACAGATGGCGCATGAAACGGGCCGCTTGCGTGTCGCGCGACCAGGCCCAGTTCGAAAGCCCGTCATTACCGCGCCGTGCCAGAAAGCGTTCGCCCGATTCCCCCAGCACATATTCCTCTACTAGCCCCTCAGCTTCTTCGACAATCGCGAGCGCGGTGCGCAAATCGGGCGTGGCGGACGCGCCCGGCACATAAGGATCCGCCTTGCCGAACAGTGCGGTCTTCGTCGCCGGCAACAGCGCCATCGCCTTGCGCGCCGATTCCGTGTCGGCCTTGCCGCCGGTGGTGTCGGGCCATTCAAGCGCGATGCGCAGCAGGGTCTCCCGCCAGGTTTCCAGCGCGGTCAGCACCGCGCGTGAGCGATCCGCCATGTTATTCCCCGCAACGCCGCACGCCGACTCAAGCGCCATTGCCGAAGCGTGAGCCTGCGCATGACCGCATACCGAATGGACGCTTGCCAAGAGCCCCGACACGGCCTGCGGCGCCTTGCCAGCCAAAATGCGCGCGATCTTTATTGGCTGGCGATAGTCGACCCGCACAGGAGCGCCGCTCCCGTTTCCCAGATCGATCGTCACCTTGCCCTCGAAATTCATGTCGCGCCTCGCATCGCCTTTTGGCGTGCCGTGACATCGCGGCCCTGGCCGGCCGTCAGGAACGCCCTGCGATTGACCTTGCCGTTGGCATTCGGTTTAGGAGGATCATCGCGCCCGGCATCGTCTTCGGCAAGCCCGTCGACGAGAGTGCCGGTGGCATCATCCTCGGCGTCCACCATCAGCTCGTCGAGGGAGGCCTCGGCCACGGCCATCGCCGTCTCCTGATCGCCGAATTCCAGCGCCGGGGAGAAGAGCGAACACATCCAGAAACCGCCGAGATCGTCCTCATGGCTGGCGATGAACTCGAAAGCGCCGGCCGGCAGAGGAAACAGCTTCTTCGTGCCCGACGCCGGGTGCGCGGTGTTGTCGTCGCGCGCGACCAGCACCGCATTGATGAACCACGGCGTGACCAGCACGCCAAGGAACCCGCCATCCCAGTTCCGAAGCCCGGTCATCCGGACCGACAATGCCGGGTTCAGGATCGGCACACCCGCCATGCGCGTCGTCAGGATGCGCTCGAAAACCGCCTCGAATTTTGTGGCAAGGAGAGTGTCGCTCACCGGTAGGTCTCCAGGATTGCGTGCAGCCGCTCGGCGGAATCGGCGATGTCCTCTGGCGCGGCGCACGCAACCTCCGGCACGCTGCCAGTTTCGCCCATCACCTCGATCGAATTGAGGGTCATCGCGCCCTGCGCATTGTAATACTGCACCCACCAGATGTCGCGCGTCGCCGTCGCCGTGATCCGGCAATTACCGTAGCCGCGCGACAGGATGGTCAGTCCGCCACGACCCAGCACCATGTCGAGAAAGGTCAGATCCTCCTCGGTGTGCGGCAGCAGCGTCAAATTGATGACATGCGGTTTAAGGCCCACGCCATTCTTCGCGCCGCGATGGGCGAGTTGCTCGTTGATCTCGGTGACCAGCGGCGGCGCGTTGAAGACGTTGGGACCAAGTTCCTCCGGCATCACCACCGCGTCCCGCGCCCTTGCAAAGGCCGCAGCCGCGATGGCCTGAGGGAAGGCACCGATTTCGACCGTGTCGGCGACCAGCGCCCCGTTTTCATCGGTCTCGCGGATGCGCCAGACGCCGGCCAGCACTGCCTCCTGCGCCTGGTAGTGCGCGCTGGCCACGACGGAAACCTCGCCTTCGCCCAGCACATGGCTGACGAAATCGAGATTCGTCGCGTCGAGCCCGGCGAGATCGACCGTGGCGCTAGCGCCGGGGCCGTGATCGCGCAAAGCCGTGTAAATCTTCTCCAGCACCGCGATGCCCGCCTTCAGTCTGCCCGCGCCTTCGCGTTCCGTCAGGTTGGGCGACGCAAACATCGTCACGCCGACTTCGTCACTCAACTGGATGCCGGGACCGAATCCGGGATGGCTCATGCGCTTTCACCCTCGATGCAGGCGTTCGTGCGCCGACGGCCCGATTGGCCGTCCACCCGATCATATTCGCCGAAAAAGCCATGCCAAACCACGATCTGGATCAAATCGCGTGCGTGTTGATCAGCGCCCGCTCGCCAGCTTTTCGATCAGCCTTTCCGCTGCTTCACGGACGGGACCGGACAGTTCCGTCCCCGCTCCGAACTCGCCGCCCTCGATACCGTGCACGACGAGCCTTTTCGGCAGCGAACCCAGCGCCCGCGCCGTCTCGACGGCCTCGGCCAGGCCAAAGCGATGCGTCGAATAGTGAAACAGTTCGGCCGGCAGTTTCTCGGCCACCGCGTCGAAGCTGACGATCGTGCCGGGTGCCGCGCCACTATGCGTCGCATCGACCAGCACCAGCGCCTCATGCGCCTCAAACAGATCCATCAGCCCGGTGCCGTCGCCGGCATGGACCTGCGCGGCATACCCTCGCGCGGCGAGTGCCTCGGCGACGAACGGCCCGACACCGTCATCGGATCGAAACGCATTGCCGATGCCAACGAACAGCGGTCCTTCCGACGGAGGCTCAATCGCGCTCAACGGTCAGCTTCAGGAAATGCGTCGCACAGGAAATGCAGGGATCGTAATTGCGGATCGTCTGCTCGCAACGCCATTGCAGATCGGCATCCGCCATGTCGATATTGGCCGCGACGACGCGGGTCAGGTCGGCCTCGATCTGCGGCTGGTTCTGCGAGGTCGGCGGCACGATCTGCGCATGCGTGATGCGGCCTTCATCGTCCAGCGAATACGTATGATAGCAGATGCCGCGCGGCGCCTCGGTGCAGCCATGTCCGGTTCCGGCCTTTGGCGGCGTCTCGATAAAAGACGGCTTCGGCTCGACGTAAGCGCGGACGATCCGGGCGGCTTCCTCCAGCGCGTATTGCGTCTCGACCATGCGCACCAGGATCGACTTGTACTGGTTGGTCACGACGCGCCCGATACCGCACATCTCGGCGGTCTCCTTCGCGCCGTCCGAAAGCTGGTCGTAATTGTTGGCGTAGCGCGCCAGCGGCCCGACGAGATAGGGCGACCCGTCCTTCATGCGCCCATGCAGCGCGTTGGAACGGTCGACATGCTCCTCGTAGAAATGATCGTTGAAGGCTTCGACCGGAATGTCGAGCCCGCGATTGGATACGAGCCGTCCCTCGCAGATTGCATAAAGGTCCGAGTCCTTCAGCGACACGAAGGTATAGTCGTGCTCGTCGTCGGGGAAACGGAAATCGGCAAAGGCCAGCGCCACCTCGCGCGCGGCCTGAATGCCCCATTCCAGTTCCGGCAGCAGCGCCTTCACCTTCGCCTTGTCGGGCGCCGAGTAGAACCCGCCGACGCGCGTGTTGACCGGATGAACCGAGCGCCCGCCGACGACTTCCATCAGCGAGTTGCCGATCTTCTTCAGCCTGAGCGCTGTCTTGACCAGATCCGGGTTGACCTCGGCGATCTTGATCGCGTCGTGCAGACCGAGGAAATCCGGCGCGTGCAGCATGGCCGCGTGCAGCACATGGCTCTGGATCCACTCGCCGCAATAGATCAGCCGCCGGAGTTCGTGGATCCCGGGCGCCACCGATACGCCGAGCGCCTGCTCCATCGCCTGGCTGGCGCCCATGATGTAGGCGATCGGGCAGATGCCGCAGATCCGCGACGTGATGTCGGGCGCCTCGTGCCCGTCGCGGCCCTGCAGGAACGCCTCGAAAAAGCGCGGCGGCTCGAAGATGCGGAATTCGACCTTCTCGATCGTGTCGCCCTTCAGCTTCACATAAAGCGCACCCTCGCCTTCCACGCGGGCCAGCGCATCGACCTGGAGCACGCGTTCACCCATGCGACTTGCTTTCCTCTGCGAAGGCCGGCGCGCCGGCATTGAAGGAGCGGTAGAAATCGCGAACCTCCTTCGGCGCCATGCCGAGTTCGGAAAGATGTGCCGAAAGCGCCGGCGGGTTCGGGTTCTCCTTCGGCCCGAAACAGCCATAACAGCCGCGCCCGTACGACGGGCAGAGATTGCCGCAGCCGGCCTGCGTCACCGGGCCGAGACAGGGCGTGCCCTGCGCGACCATCACGCAGACCGAGCCGGAAAGCTTGCACTCGACGCATTGCGAGACCTTCGGCACGCGCGGCACGCGGCCGACCAGCGTCGCGGTGATCAGTTCGATGAGCTGTTGCTTGGAGACCGGGCAGCCGCGCAGCTCGAAATCGACCGTCACATGGTCGGCGATCGCCGTGGAGCGCTCCAGTGTCGAGATGTATTCGGGATGGGCGTAGACCGTGCTGGTGAACGCGTTGACGTCTGCGAAATTCCTGAGTGCCTGGATGCCGCCCGATGTCGCGCAGGCCCCGATGGTGATCAGCACCTTGGAATTGGCGCGGATTTCCTGGATGCGTTCCCGGTCGTGCGGCGTGGTGATCGAGCCCTCCACCAGCGAGATGTCGTAGGGCCCGCCCTTGATCTCGCTCGTCGCCTCGAGGAAATGCGCGATGTCGATCCGGCCCGCAATGTCGAGCAGTTCGTCCTCGCAATCGAGCAGGGTGAGCTGGCAACCGTCGCAGGAGGAGAACTTCCAGACGGCAAGCTTCGGCTTTGACACGTCAGAGCTCCTTCAGGTTGATCCGCTTCGATACCTGGTCGTGACGAAACACCGGTCCGTCACGGCAGATGAAATCGCCACCGAACTGGCAATGGCCGCAAAAGCCGATGGCGCATTTCATGTTGCGCTCCATCGAGATCCATATCTTCTCTTCCGGCACACCGGCCGCCATCAAGCTCATCACCGAAAACCGCATCATGATCTCCGGCCCGCACACGAAGGCGGAAATTTGCGACCCGTCATTGCCGGCGAGCGCGTGTTCCAGCGGTACCGTCACCACACCGACCTGCCCGGTCCATCCGGGCGCGGCATGGTCGACCGTTACCTCGACCTCGGTGTCGAAGCGCGATTTCCAGTCCCGCACCTCCTCGGCGAACAGCAAATCGTCCGGCGAGCGCGAACCGTAGATCAGCGTCAGGCCGGCATAGCGGTCGCGATGATTGAGCACATGATAGATCGCCGGGCGCAGCGGCGCGAGGCCGAGCCCTCCGGCGACGAAGACGATGTGCCGGCCGGTCTCCTGCGCGATCGGCCAGGCCGTGCCGAAGGGGCCGCGCACACCGATCGTGTCGCCATCCGATACGCCGGCGAGCGCACCGGAAACCGCACCGACATTACGGATCGTGTGGACGAGCTTGCCGCTGTCCTCGGCATCGCCCGAGATCGATATCGCCACCTCGCCCACGCCGAAGGCATAGAGCATGTTGAACTGACCCGGTGCGAAAGCCATGGCCTCGCCGTCGAGCGGTTCCAGTTCCATGGTCGCCACGTCCGAAAGTTCCCGCCATGCCCGCTTCACGCGGTAGCGGCGCGGCACCATTGGATCGATTCCGGAAGGATCGGTCTGGACGGGAGCGTTCAACGCCATCAGCCTTTCTTCGTGCCGTAGACGTCGAGCAATTGCAGGCGCAGCGCCCGGAAGCGCGTCGCCATGTGCGGCACCAGATACTGGAACATGCGATAGCCCAGCACCGGATTGGTCTCCGCCTTGCCGCGCATGCACACCGCGTCGAGGCTGATGGCGCGAACGTCGTTCAGCGCGCGCGTGTCCGACATGTGCTTGTAGGGCGCCACCATCCAGGACCAGCCCAGCACCTCGCCGGCCCGCACCGTCTCGACGATCAGCGGCTCGTGCTGCGGCGCGGAGATCTCGACCGCCACGTCGCCCTCGCGGATCAGATAGGCCTTGTCGGCATCCGCGCCCTCCGAATAGATCGTCTGTCCGGCGCGGAAGTGCTCATTGCGCGCGCAGCCAGCCAGCAGGTCGAGCGTCTCCTCGTCGAAATCCCTGAACACCGGATGCGCGGCCAGGATTTCCCCGACACTGTGGATCTCCATGGCAATCAGCCCTCCTGTGCCCCGGAAAATGTGATGGGTGCGGCGGTGATCGCCGCCGCTTCGGCCGTAATGTCGATGCCGACGGGACACCAGGCGATGCAGCGCCCGCAGCCCACGCAGCCGAACGTGTCGAACTGGTCGTGCCAGCTCGACAGCTTGTGCGTCATCCACTGGCGGTAGCGCGATTTGGTCGAACGCCGCACCGCGCCGCCATGGATGTAGGAAAAGTCGAGGCTGAAGCACGAATCCCAGACCCGCCAACGCTCGGCGTGGTCGCCGGAAAGGTCGTTAACCTCTTCCACGTCGGAGCAGAAGCAGGTCGGACACGCCATCGTGCAATTGGCGCAGGACAGGCACCGTTCAGCCACCTCCGCCCAGCGCGGATGTTCGAGATTGTCGCGCAGCGTTTCGGCAATGCCCGCCGGCATGGCGCGCGTCTGCATCGCGGCAGCCTTCGCGGAAACGTCCCTCGCCGCCTCGGTCTCCGACGCGTCGGCCTCACGCGGATCGATGGTGTCGAGGATCGCGCCACCGGCCGCCGACCCGCATGCGACGTGGAACCCGCCCTCGTCCAGCTCGGTCAGCGCTATATCGAAACCGCTTTCCGCACGCGGCCCCGTGTTCATCGAGGCGCAGAAACAGGTCGCCGCCGAGCGCGCGCACTGCACCGCGACGACGAGCATGTCGGCGCGGCGGTTGGTGTAGCCCTTGTCGGCGAACTCGCCATTGTCGAAGACGCGATCCTGGATTTCGATCGCCGCGATTTCGCAGGCACGCGCGCCGAAGATCGCCGTCTTCGGCCAGTCCTCGACATGCGGCTGGACGGAAAAGCCATCCTCCGTGCGCTCGGCCGACCACAATTTCTGGCGCGAGGGAAACAGGAATTTCTTCCAGTTCTGCGGACCGACGACCGTGTCGAACCAGCGGTCTGGATCGCCTTCCTTCAGGCGGTAGCGTCCACCCTCCTGCTCGTCGGTCAGGCCCTTCGGCAGATCGGTGACGCTTTCAATTTCGTCGTAGACGACGGCGCCTTGGCCAAGCTTCGGTCCGACCACCCGCCAGCCCTGCGACCTTAGCGCATCGATGAGCGGCGCCGGATCGTCGAGAAAGAAGCTGGATCCGGGGCTTGCTGGCATCAAACACTGGCTCGCTGCGGACAGAAAAGGGAAAGCAATACGGCATTCAGTTCACACCGATATCGCCACGGCTTCAACCATTGCGCCGTCAAATTATTACGAAGGTCGAAAATAGTCTCCTTGACTTGCGTCAATGATCGGAAGGTTTGCCGATATTCGCGGCAGTGAAGCTAAAACGTCGATGGCGGCAGCGGCAGCGTGCCCTGCCCGAGATCGGGAAAGAGATCGTCGACATCCGTGTCACCGGCGAGCGCACGTTCGACCGCGTCGAGCGCATCGCGCACCCTGCGCGCTTCCACCTCGCTGACCGCGCTGCGCGCCACGCCCTTGTGCACGATGACCCAGGCGCCCGCCGTGAGGCGCCCGACCAGCGTCATGTCGACCCGTTCGTGAAGGCCGCGCGCCTCGCACAAACCCGTAAGCTCGCCGGCCTCGACTACCTTCATCGGAATGCCGATACACATCCTGCCGGTCCCTCGATCAGTCGTCTTCTTCCGCGCCTTCGATATGGTCGGCCAGCACTTCGACGATGGAGATCAGATCGTGGTCCCATTTGAAGTGCGCCTTGGACTCGTCCATCGTCAGCCGGCAATTGGCGCAGGAGGAAACCAGCGCGTCGGCGCCTGCCTGCTCCACCTGGTCCATCTTGATGCGGAAAACCTTGTGGCGCAGTTCGGCCGATCTCTGGATCGCCTGTACCCCGCCCCCACCGCCGCAGCACCAGTTGTAATTGCCCGTCGGTGCCATCTCGCGAAACTCGGTGAAGGATTCGAGCAGATAGCGCGCATCGTCCTTGGCACCGCCGCGTCGCGACACCTGGCAGGGATCGTGATAGGTGACCTTGCCCTCGACCGGCGTGAACTTCAGCTTTCCCTCGCGCTTCAGCTTCGCCAGATATTCGGTGATGTGCCAGACCTCGAACGGCAGCGGCGCGCCATGAATGTTGCCACCGCCCCAGCGCAGCACGCCATAGGCATGGCCGCATTCTGGAATGACGACGGTCTTGGCACCCGTCTCCTCGGCCGCCGCGACGATCCTTTCGACCATCGCCTTTGCGATGTCGGCGCGTCCCGCCAGATAGCCGAAATTCGTCGCCTCGTAGCCCTTGGTCGAGAAGGTCCAGTCGACACCGGCCGCGTTGAACAGCTTCGCCATGGCGACGACCGAGTCGGGATATTTCATCATCTCGATCGAGGAGATCGTCAGCAGGACCTCGGCCTTGTCCTTGTCGAGCGGAATGTCGGTCTCGTAATCGTCGGCCAGCCATTCGATGCGGTCTTCCAGCACGTCGACGCTCAGCCCGAGCGGGCTGCCATGGTCGAGCGAGTTCTGTGCCGAGTGCAGAAGATCCTCCGGCCCCAGCCCCGCCGCGACGAAGGCCTGTCGTGCCGCCGCCGTCATCGAGGCAATGTCGATGCCCATCGGGCATACGATGGTGCAGCGCCCGCACATGTTGCAGCTGTCGAACAGGAGTTCCTCCCATTCGGCCAGATCGGCCTCGGTCAGCTTCGGCGCCAGCCCCAGCCAGGCGAACGGCCCCGACTGGCGCTTGTAGGCCTTGGTCATCGGTACCAGCTTGTAGGCCGGCGTATGGCGCGGATCGCCGCTCGCCTTGTGGAAATGGCAGGCCTCCGCGCACAGCCCGCAGCGTACGCACGCCTCCATGTAAACCGCCAGATGCTCGGCGGTCACTTGAAGGAACTTGGCCGAGGCCTTTTCGATGTCGGGATGAACCGGTGCGTTCATGGCGGTCACCTCACCTTGAGTTCGAGCATGCTTTCGCCCTGACTGTCGGTCACATGGACCGCACAGGCGATGCACGGGTCGAAGGAGTGAATGGTACGCTGGATCTCGAGCGGCTGCGCCCGGTCGAAGATGGTGTGGCGATCCATCAGCGCCGCCTCATAGGCGCCTGGCTGGCCTTGCGGGTCGCGCGGACCGGCATTCCAGGTGCTCGGCACCACGGCCTGGTAATTGTCGATCTTGCCGTCCTTGATCACGACCCAGTGGGCGAGCGCCCCGCGAGGTGCCTCCATGAAGCCGACGCCCTTGGCCTCCTTCGGCCATGTCGAGGGCTCCCACATCGCCGGATTGTGCACGGCGATGTCGCCACCCTTGATGTTGGCCATCAGCGTGTCGAACCAGCCCTGCATCTGGTCGACGATGATCTTCGTCTCCAGCGTGCGCGACGCCGTGCGCCCGAGCGTCGAGAACATCGCCTCGATCGGCAGGTCGAGCTTCGAAAGCGCCATGCCGGCCAGTTCCTTCGTCTGCTCGTGGCCGGTCGCGTAGAGCATCAGCACGCGCGCCAGCGGCCCGACCTCGACCGCCTTGCCGCGCCAGCGCGGCGATTTCAGCCAGGAATAGCTCTGGTCGACATCGAGATAGTCGTAGGGTGGCTTCGGCCCGGTGTAGTTGAGATTGGTCTCTCCGTCCCACGGATGGAGGCCGGTCTCCTTGCCGCCCGAATAGTCGTACCAGGCATGCGCCACGAATTCCTGCACCTGCTCGGGATCGGTCAGGTCGACTGGCTCGATGCGGTCGAGCTTGCGGTCGAGGATGACACCGCCCGGGATGAACAGGTCCTTGCCGTTCACGCCGTTGAGCGGGAAATCGCCATAGGTCATGAAATTGCCGAGGCCTTCGCCGCGCGCGAACCAGTCCTTGTAGAACGAGGCGATGGCGAGCGTGTCGGGCACATAGACCTGGTCGACGAAATCGCGCATGCGGTTGATGACGTCGCGCACCTGTTCGAGCCCGACAATGTTGACCGCCGTCGCCGCCGCCCCGCCCGTTGCGGACGAAACCGGGGACGGTGCGCCGCCGACGAGAAAGTTGGGATGCGGGTTCTTGCCTCCGAACACGGTGTGGAGCTGCACCACGTCGCGCTGCCAGGCGAGCGCTTCCAGGTAATGCGCCACCGCCATCAGATTGGCTTCGGCCGGCAGCTTGTAGTCGGGATGGCCCCAGAACCCGTTGGCGAAGATGCCGAGCTGGCCGGCTTCGACGAAATCCCGCAGCTTCTTCTGCGTGTCGGCGAAATAGCCGGGGCTCGATTTCGGATAGTTCGAGATCGACTGCGCCAGCTCCGACGTCGCCTTGGGATCGGCCTTAAGCGCCGAGACCACGTCGATCCAGTCGAGCGCGTGCAGATGATAGAAGTGCATGACGTGGTCGTGCACATATTGCGCGGCGACCATCAGATTGCGGATGATCTGCGCATTGGGCGGAATTTCGTAATTTAGCGCGTTTTCCACCGCGCGCACCGAGGCGATACCATGCACCAGCGTGCACACGCCGCAGATGCGCTGCGCATAGGCCCAGGCCTCGCGCGGGTCGCGGCCCTTCAGGATCAACTCGATGCCGCGCACCATGGTGCCGGAACTCCACGCGCCGGCGATGGCGCCGCCATCACCAAGCTCGGCCTCGACACGCAGATGCCCCTCGATGCGGGTGATGGGATCAACGACGACACGTTTGTTCATGGGACCGGTCCTCTCAGAACTGGATGCCGCGGCGGGCGAGATAGGCCCCGGTCGTGCCGCGTGAGATGAAGACGAGGAAGGCGTGCATCAGCTTGCCGAAGGGCAGCCAGATCAGCAGCGCGGCGACCGACAGGATGTGGATGGCGAGCAGCGTCTCGTAGCGCGCGCCCAGATGGCTCGCCGCGAGCAGGCCGGTGACCACCGGCAGGATGGTCACGATCCAGGAGAAATAATCGTTCGCCGTCGAGATCAGGCGAAGCACCGGGCTGGTCAGCCGTCGGAACAGCGCGACCAGCAGCGAGACGGCGGTCACCGCGCCGATCATGTAGACGACATTGTTGGGCAGCGCCGGCCAGTGAAGGCCCGTCAGATCCCGGATGAACAGGATGTGCGGCGCGAAGGCGAACACGATGAGCGCCAGGCCGATATGGAAGACATAGCCGTTGACGAAGGCGAACATCGAGGCCTGGCTGAATTCGTGACGCGGCCACATGCGACGGAAGATTTCCTTCACACCGGCGGCGACAGGGCCGGCCGTACCGGCGCGCGGCACCGACAGGTCGCGCATGCGCGGCAGGGCGAGCAGTGCCACAAGGCGCCAGATCGTGCCGAAGACGAACACCGCCATGGCGAAGGTAATGGCGGGTCCGCGTGCAAAATCGAGCAGTTCCATGATCAGCCCTCCCTGCTGGAAGCGTTTTCGCCGGCGGTTTCGACGGATTTTTCAGGCGCGGGCGGCGCCATCGCCGCCGATTTGCGCTTGCGCGCCACCGTCGCCGCGACAAGCCCGGCCAGCGCACCGGCCGCCGCAGCGCCGCCGACCACCATGCCAGTCTGGCTCGAGGTGCCCGCCGCCAGCGGGCGGTAGAAACCGCCGCGATCCCAGAAATCGGGCTCGGAACAGCCGATACAGCCGTGACCCGACTGGATCGGGAAGGAGGTGCCGGAGTTCCACTTGACCGTCGCGCAGGCATTGTAGGCAACCGGCCCCTTGCAGCCGACCTCGTAGAGGCACCAGCCATTACGTGCGCCCTCGTCGTCGAAACTCTTGGCGAAATAGCCGCGCTCGTAGAAGGGTCGGCGATAGCAGCGGTCGTGGATGGTCTCCCCGAAGAACGCCATCGGCCGGCCGAGATGGTCGAGATCGGGGATCTTGCCGAGCGACAGCACATAGGCGATCGTGCCGGTCATCGCTTCCGGCACCGGCGGGCAGCCCGAAATGTTGATGATCGGCTTGTCCTTAACCAGCGCGGACACGGCTTCCGCGCCCGTCGGGTTGGGTCTCGCATGCGGGATACCGCCAAAGGCCGCGCAGGTGCCGACCGAGACGATGGCGAAGGCGTCCTTCGCCGTCTCCTGCAACAGGTCGAGATTGGTCCGCCCGGCAATGGTCGAGTAGACGCCGCCGTCGAGCGTCGGCACCGAACCGTCGCACACGACGATGTATTTGCCCTTGTTCTCCACCATCGCCGTCTCGCGTGCCTTTTCCGCGGCATCGCCCGAAACGGCCTGCAGGGTGTGGTGGTAGTCGAGCGAGATGAAATTGAAGATCAGATCCTCGATCGTCGGCGAGAACGACCGGGTGATGGATTCGGTGCAGCCGGTGCATTCCTGGAAGGATAGCCAGATGACCGACTGGCGCTTCACGCTTGCCAGTTCCTGGGCAATCACCTTGGCGGCGGAAGCCGGCAGCATCATCTGTGCGGCAACGACGCTGGCATATTGCAGAAGCGCGCGCCGGCTCACCCCATGTCGTCGCAGGCTGTCGCCCAGGGTGACGCCGGTCTCGGTGGTTGCGGTTTCGGTCATGCGCTTCGCTCCCCTACTTCTGCACCGTGATTATGAACCGGCGGCCCGCTCCATTCTCTGATTCAGGTCAACCATCGTTCGATAATTCCGTTGACCGCCTCGCTTGCGACCGGAATGGCGGCCGCCACCGGCGACGTCGGGTCGAGACCCAGCGTGGTATCGACCGGCTGGATGGCGACCAGCACGCGCCGCGCCGGCAGGCTCTGCGTCAGCCTTGCGGCGGAGACCAGATCGGAAAGGGAAATCTCGTGCGGCGTCAGGCGGGCATTGCCGAGAACGGCGTCCATGTTCTCCGCCTCGAAGAGCTGCACCTCGCCCGCCTCGCCACCGAAATTGGTGGCATCGACCACGATAAGGCTCTCCGCCGCCGCGATTTCGGGCAGTAGTGCCAGCCCGACAGTGCCGGCATCGCGCAGGCGAACCACGGGTCGCGCGTCGCTGGATGGTCCGCCCCGGTCCTCCTCCGACCGTCCGTTTTCCAGCGCGCGGATCACATGCACACCCACGCCGTCATCACTCAACAGCGTGTTGCCGATACCCAGAACGAGAACAGAGCACTCCATCCCCAACGTTCCGCCCAAGTCGATCCCATGCAGACAATACATGCATGTATTAGTATATTCGAAGATAATAACATAAGCCGGTCGCCTCGTCAGCGACAACGCGACACTTTCGCCCACATAGTTGTGGGCACCCCCCACGATCCAGTCCACGGTCCGGGAAGGGAAACGGCGGCCGGGGCCCTTCGGCAATTCGTCCGGCAGGCCGGCAGCGTGAAACCTTGTTGCCTCCGGGCCGTTTAGACGCAAGACTGTTGCAACCGTACCGGGTCGGGTTTCGGCGAGAGCAGCCGACCTTTCGCGGAACCGCAGGTGCCAATCCAGAGATGGGAAACGCCGCTCGACATGGGTGAACATGGAACACGCAGGGCGGTCGACGAGGCCGAGGGACGGGCCTTCACCCGCGCCGTCCTGCGCGACATCCGCGCGCTGGAGGAATTGATCGCGCGCGGCGGCATCGAAACCGGCGTGACCCGGGTCGGCGTCGAGCAGGAACTCTATCTGGTCGGCGACGACTGCCGCCCCGCCCCCGTCGCGACACAGGTGCTAGACGGGATAGAGGACGCAAGATTCACCACCGAACTCGCACGCTTCAATCTGGAAGCCAATTTCGGTCCCCGGCCCTTTCAAGGCGATTTCCTGCGCCGCATGGAGGAAGACCTCCGCGATGCCCGTGCGACCGCCAACGCCGCCGCCGGTGCCCATAACGCGCATGTGCTGCTGACCGGCATCCTGCCCACGCTCCGCATCGAGGATCTGTGCCGGCAGAACATGACGCCGGAGCCGCGCTACGAGCACCTCAACGATGCGCTGTTTCACGGTCGCGACGCCATCACGGTGACCATTGACGGCATCGAGGAATTCGAGGGCAGTTTCGACAGCGTCATCCTTGAGGGCGCCAATACCAGCCTGCAACTGCATCTGCAGGTCGCGCCGGGAGACGCCGCCCATCTTTATAATCTCATGCAGCTCGTCACCGCGCCGCTGATGGCCGCCGCCGCCAATTCACCGGTGCTTCTGGGCAAGCGGCTGTGGCACGAGACGCGTGTCGCCGTCTTCGAGCGCGCCCTCGACGAGCGCTCGGGCTCGCAGCTCGCGCGCGGGCGGCCCGGCCGCGTCTGGTTCGGCGATGCCTGGCTGAAAGATTCCATCGTCGAACTGTTCCACGACAACGCCGCACGCTTTCCCGCAATCCTGACCCGTGAGATGGACGAGGACGCGCTGGAGGTGGTCGAACGCGGCGATTCTCCAACGCTGGCCGCGCTGGCGCTGCACAATGGCACCGTGTGGCGCTGGAACCGCCCCTGCTACGGCGTCCATGACGGGGTCGCCCATCTGCGCATCGAGAACCGGGTGCTGCCCTCCGGCCCGACCGTGGTCGACGAGGTCGCCAACGCCGCCCTGCTCTACGGCATGATGGCTGGTCTCCGCGAGCCCTACGCCGACCTCGCCGAACGCATGCCGTTCGACGACGCCAGGGCCAACTTCCTCAACGCGGCCCGACAGGGCCTCGACGCGCAATTCAGATGGCTCGACGGACGCGAGTTCGACGCCTGGACCCTGCTGCTGGACGAACTGATCCCCGCCGCGCGCCGGGGGCTGGCCGATGTCGAGGTGCCGGAAGGCGACATCGACCGCTATCTCGGAATCATGGAGGCGCGCGTCGAGACCGGCCGGACCGGCGCGGCCTGGCTGTTGAACGCCTTCCGGGAAAGCCCGGATTGCGAACCCGAGGCGATCTGGCACGACGCCGTTGCCGCCATGCTGCGCGAACAGGAAAGCGGTCGCCCGGTGCACGAATGGGACACGCCGCGCGGCAATGGCCCGCCGCCCGATGGCGAGCCCAGCGTCGCCGCGATCATGACCACCGACCTGTTCACCCTGCGCCCGGACGACGTGGTCGATCTCGCCATTTCGGTGATGGAATGGAAGCACATCCGCCACATCCCGGTCGAGGGGGAGGACGGCGAACTGTACGGCGTACTCACCGCCCGCGACCTGCTGCGCGCCTCGCAGGTATCGAGGGGAAGCGGGAACAACGAAGCCGATCCGCTGTCGGGCGCGGTCAGGAAGCTGATGCGGACCGACATCGTCCGGGTCGAACCCGGCATGAGCCTGCGTGAGGCAATGGACGCGATGCTCGATTCCGATCTGGGATGCCTGCTGGTCGTCTCCGGCAAACGGTTGACGGGCATCGTCACCGAACGCGACCTGATGCGCGCGGCCGGCGAAGTCCTCTCGCTGCGACAAGCCTGAACCCCTCCTAAAAGCCGCCAGTGCCGCCAATCGGCGCCCTGGGCTACCCGCGATGCGCATTGACGTTGACGTTTCGGGAAAGGGGCTTGCGTCATGTCCACCTTCCTGCTTTCTTCGCCTTGGCGCCGGATCGGAGGGGATCCATATAAAAACAGCGCCAAGGGAGGAACGGTTTGGAGATCGCCCAGCTTTTGGTCGGCGGGATTTCTGTCGGCTGCGTCTATGGTCTTGTCGCGCTCGGCTTCGTGCTGATCTACAAGGCAACGGAATCCGTCAATTTCGCCCAGGGCGACATGATGATGCTGGGCGCATTCATCACCCTGCAATTCGTCAACGTCGCCTTTTGGGGCCTGCCCTTCTGGCTCGGTGTCATCCTGGCCGTCATTGTCATGGCCGCGATCAGCTATCTGATGGAGGCGCTGATCATCCGGCGCCTGTTCGGCCAGCCGCAATTCGCTGTCGTCATCCTGACCATCGCCATCGGTTTCGTGCTTCGCTTCCTCGCCGGCTTCATCTGGGGCCACGAGCCGATCACGCTGGAAACGCCCTTCGCCGGCAAGAACGTCTCGTTCGGCGGTCTGGCCGTGTCGCTCGACGAAATCTTCATCGTCGCGACGACGGTCGTGCTGACCCTCGGCCTCTACCTGTTTTTCGCCCGCACACGGCTCGGCATGGCCATGCAGGCCTCCTCGCAGAACCAGCTCGCAGCCTATTACATGGGCGTACCGGTCAAGCGCATCCACGGTTTCGTCTGGGCGTTGTCCGGCGGCATCGCAACCATTGCCGGCGTGCTGTTCGCCGCGCGCGGATCGATCGACCCCAATCTCGGCCTGCTCGGCATCAAGGCGTTCGCCGCCGCAGTCATCGGCGGCTTCGGCAGCCTGCCCGGCGCGCTCGCCGGCGGGCTGATCGTCGGCATCGTCGAGCCCTTCTCCGGGCGATACCTGCCGCCCGGCTACAGCCAGATCATGCCCTATGCGATCATGCTGCTGGTGCTGGTCCTCAGGCCGAACGGCCTGTTTGCCCAGATCCAGAGCAAGAAGGTGTGAGGGGCGGCCATGCGCATTCATCAGAAAACCGCCTATGACGACGACCTGAACCTCTTCGAGGACCGCTACAAGGCGTTCTGGTACGTCGCGCTGGTCGTGGCCGCCGCGCTGCTGCCCTTCTTCATCAGCGATTTCTTCCTCGGCGAGGTCGTACTCGTGCTTATCTGGGCGATCGCCGGCATGGGACTGATGATCCTCGCCGGCCATACCGGTCAGGCCAGCCTCGGCCATGCCGCCTTCCTCGCCTGCGGCGCCTACATGGAAGCCTGGCTGAACAACCAGGGCGTTCCCTTCCTCATCTCGCTGCCGGTCTCCGGCCTGTTCGCCGGCGCGGTCGGCGCCCTCATCGCCATCCCCGCGCTGCGCATGTCGGGCATCTATCTGGCGATCGCGACGCTCGCCATGGGCATCGTCGCCGAGGACGTGATCGTCCTGCTGGAGCACTGGACGGGCGGTGTCAGCGGCACTTTCGTCGGTGCCGTCCTGATGCCGTGGGGCGAGATTGATCGTTACGTCAATCCGAGCGGCTTCTACTGGCTCTGCCTTGCCATCACGATCATCGTGACGCTCGGTTACGCCAACATCCTTCGTTCCTCGACCGGCCGCGCCTTCGTCGCCATCCGGGATTCGGAGGTCTCCGCCAAGGCGATGGGCATCAATGTCGCGCGCTTCAAGACGCTTGCCTTCTTCCTGTCGTGCTTCGTCACCGGCATCGCCGGCGCGCTGATGGCGCACTTCCTCGGCGCCTTCAACTACGAGGCATTCCTGATCACCGTGTCGATCCAGATGCTGCTGATGATCGTCGTCGGCGGCATGGGCTCGATCCACGGCGCGTTCTTCGGCGCCATGGTGGTCGGCTTCCTGCCGCAGATCATCACCGCCATCCGCCAGCAGATCACCCTCACCGCCATTCCGGGTCTCGACACCGGCATCTTCGCCGTCATTCTGGTGACCATGATCATCCTCGAGCCACTCGGTCTCTACGGCCAGTGGATGAAGACCCGCATCTGGTTCGAACTGTTCCCGCTGGCACGTCGCGACATGTTCCGGCGCCACAAATCCTACCTGAAGACGGAGCGGCTGAAATGAGCCTGTTCGTCGCTGAAAACCTGTCGAAAAGCTTTGGCGGCGTGCACGCCGTCGACGGTGTCTCCTTCGAGGTGCACAAGGGCGAGGTCTTCACCATTGTCGGCCCCAACGGCGCCGGCAAGTCGACCATCTTCAACCTGATCTCGCGCTTCTACGACGTCACGACCGGACGCATCCTGTTCGATGGCGAGGACATCACCAATATCAGCCCCGACGCGGTGATCGGCCACGGCATCGCCCGCACCTTCCAGAACATCGAATTGTTCGAGCATTCGACCGTTCTGCAGAACCTGCTTGTCGGGCGACACTCGCAGCGCAAGACGAATTTCCTGCAGCATCTCGCCTTCCTGCCCTCGGTCAGGGCTGAGGAACGCGCCCACCGCCACGCGGTGGAAGAAGTCATCGACTTCCTCGATCTGCAGGCCTATCGCGACAAGATGATCGCTGGCCTGCCCTATGGTGTCCGCAAGGTGGTCGAGATCGGCCGCGCGCTGGCCTGCGGTCCGCAACTCCTCCTGCTCGACGAACCGGCCTCCGGCCTTTCAGTGGAGGAGACGCAGGACGTCGCCTACTGGATCGAGGACATGCAGAAGGACATGGGGCTGACCATCCTGATGGTCGAGCACGACATGTCACTGGTCGCCCAAGTATCGGACAGGGTGCTCGCCATGGCGGACGGCAAGCCCATCGCGCTTGGCACGGCGGCCGAGGTCCAGTCCGACCCGAAGGTGATCGAGGCCTATCTCGGCATGGAGGACGCGGCATGATGGCAGTCGCCGAAGCTGTGAAGGAGAAGGCCGCCACATCCGGCGCGCCGGTGCTTGAGGTCAAGAACGTCGAGACGTTCTACGGCGCGGTCATGGCCATTCGCGGTGTCTCGCTCGAAGTGCCGGAAGGCCGGATCGTCACCATCCTTGGCGCCAATGGCGCGGGCAAGACTACGCTGCTCAAGACCATTTCCGGCGTCATGGACCCCGAAAAGGGCAAGATCCTGCTCAATGGCAGGGAGATACAGGGCATCGACCCCGACGAGATCGTGCGCCGCGGTGTCGCCCACGTGCCGGAAGGCCGCGAGGTTTTTCCCTTCCTGTCGGTGGAGGAAAACCTGAATATGGGCGCCTATACCCGCCGGGACAGCGAGGTCGGCAAGGATCTGGAGATGGTCTATTCCTATTTCCCGATCCTGCGCGACCGCTTCCGCCAGCAGGCGGGCTATCTGTCCGGCGGCCAGCAGCAGATGCTGGCGATCGGCCGCGGGCTGATGACGCGCCCGAATATCCTGCTCCTCGACGAGCCCTCACTGGGGCTGTCGCCGCTCCTGGTCCAGGAGATTTTCGAGATCATCAAGCGGCTCAATGTCGAGCAAGGCGTGACCATGATGCTGGTCGAGCAGAACGCCAAGGTCGCCCTCAATACGGCGCATTACGGTTATGTGATGGAGGTCGGCCGCATCGTCATGAACGGCACGACCGAACACCTGATGGCCTCCGAGGACATCCAGGAATTCTATCTCGGCGTCACGGGAGAGACGCAGCGGGGCCAGAAGCGCTGGAAGCGGCGCAAGACCTGGCGCTGAGATCGATCGCAAGGGAGGAGGAAGCATGAACGTTCGCGCGGCGGTACCGCAAGGTAATGGCGACGATATCGATTATGCGAGCTGGCTCGGCTGCGACACGATGGCGAAGCTTTTCCGCCACCAGTGCAAACGCTACGGCAAGCGCACGGCCCATCGCGAGAAGGACCTCGGCATCTGGAACGCCTACACCTGGGAGGATTACTGGACGCACGCCGAGTGGATCGGCAACGCGCTGATCAAGATGGGGCTGAAACGCGGCGACGTCGTCTCCATCCTGTCGGAAGACAATCGCGAATGGCTCTATTTCGACATGGCGACGACCTGTGTCGGCGCCATTCCCAACGGCGTCTACACCACGGATTCGGCGCAACAGCTTGCCTATCTGGTCAATGATTCCAGCACCCGCTTCCTTGTCGTCGAGAACGACGAGCAGCTCGACAAATTCCTCGAGGCACGCGACGACATGCCTGGCCTGGTAAAGGTCATCGTCATAGACGACGAAGGCCTGCGCGATTTCCACGACGACCAGGTGATCTTCCTCGACGAGCTCTACAATGTCGGTCGCATGGAGACCGAGGAGAATCCCGGCCGCTTCGATGCCGAGATCGACAAATCGCGTCCCGAGGACGTGCGCATGCTGATCTATACCTCCGGCACGACCGGCAAGCCCAAGGGCGCGATGATCACGCACGCCAACATCATCTTCCAGATCAACTCACTCGACCAGGTGCTGCCGTCCTACGAGACCGACGAGCAATTGTGCTTCCTGCCGCTGTGCCACGTGCTCGAAAGACTGTTCTCGGTCGAGACGCAGCTCGCCGCCGGCGGCATCGTCAACTTCGCCGAAAGCCCGGAGACGGTGTTCGACAATCTGCGCGAGGTTTCCCCGCACGTCTTCGTCGCCGTGCCGCGCTTGTGGGAGAAGATCTTCTCGCGCCTTCAGATCATGCGCAAGGAAGCGACCCCGCTCGGCCGTTGGGCCTTCGACAGGGCGATCGCGGCCGGTTCGCGGCGCGCCGAATACGTCATCACCGGAGACAAGGCGCCGGCCGGCGTCGAATTCGCCTACCGCTTCTGGGATTGGGCAGTGCTCGCCAATCTGCGCCGGATGATCGGCATGGACCGCATCCGCCGGGCCACGACGGGCGCCGCGCCGATCTCGCCCGAACTGCTCAAATGGTTCTGGGCGATCGGCCTGAACTTCTTCGAGGGCTTCGGCCAGACGGAGAGCGGCGGTGTCGCCACCGTCAACAGCCCGGGACAGAACAAGGTCGGCACGATCGGCCGCACCCTGCCCGGCGTCGAGACCCGCATCGCGCCGGACGGCGAAATCCAGGTCCGCGGCCCGCTCGTCTTCAAGGGCTACTGGAACAACCCGGAAAAGACCGCAGAGACCGTCACGCAGGAAGGCTGGCTGCGCACCGGCGATGTCGGCCGCATGGACAATGAGGGCTATTTCACCATCACCGGCCGCATCAAGGACATCATCATCACCGCCGGTGGCAAGAACATAACCCCGGCCGAGATCGAGAGCGCGCTGAAATTCTCACCCTACATCTCGGATGCGGTGATCATCGGCGACCAGCGCAAATTCCTCTCCTGCCTGATCATGATCGACCAGGAGAATGTCGAGAATTTCGCGCAGGAGCACCGCGTACCCTTCTCCGACTTCGCCTCTCTTTGCGCCGCGCCCGAAGTGGTGAACCTCATCGGCGCCGAGGTCGAGAAGGTCAACAAGCAGTTCGCCCGCGTCGAGCAGATCAAGGCCTTCCGGCTGATCAACATCCTGCTCACCGCCGAGGACGAGGAACTGACCCCGACGATGAAGCTCAAGCGCTCCTTCGTCGAGAGCAAGCACAAGGCGCTGATCGACTCGATGTATTCCGAAGCCGCCTGATCGCGGCTTCGGCGCCGTCAGCCGTTACCTTTCGCCCACTTCCCCGTGGTGTCGTGCTGGTGTACCACCGGCAGTGACATTCCGGTGCCGCTCGGGCGAACCGCATTTTCCGAAACGAGGTAACGCATGAAACTGAACATCGAACTGCTCGCCGAGCTCTGCGCCACGCCGGCCGTTCCCGGCGCCGAAACGCGCATCCGCGACCTGATCCTGGACCGCGCCAAGGGCCTCCACGATGAACTCATCGAGGACGCCATGGGCAATGTCATCCTGCGCCGCAAGCCGACGAAGAAGGGCAAGGAAGCCCCCCGCAAGCTGCTCGTGCTGTGCCACATGGACGAGATCGGCTTTCTCGTCAGCCATGTCGACAAGAAGGGCTTCGTCTTCGTCCAGCCGGTCGGCGGCTTCGACCCGCGCACCCTCTTCTCGCGCCGCGTGCTCGTGTGCACCGATGACGGCGACTACAAGGGTGTGATGAACCCGTCCGGCAAGCCGATCCACATCTCCTCGCCGAGAGAGCGCGAGAAGGTGCCGCAGATCAGCGAGTTCTTCATCGATGTCGGCATGGGCGAGGAAGCCGCCGACAAGATCTCGGTCGGCGATTTCGTCGTCATGGACGAGCCCTTCCTCGAACTGGGCGACAAATGCGTGTCCAAGGCGATGGACAACCGCGTCGCCTGCTGGCTGGGCCTGGAACTTCTGAGCGCACTCGCCAAGGACGACGCCGAGCACGAATGCGACCTCTACGTCGCCTTCACCAGCCAGGAGGAAGTCGGCCTGCGCGGTGCCAGGACGGCGACCTTCATCGTCGAGCCGGATTTCGCGCTGGGCATCGATACCACGCTCGCCTGCGACTTGCCGGGTGTCGGCGAGAAGGACCACATCACCACGCAGGGCAAGGGTTTCGGCCTGCATCTCAAGGACCGGTCGATGATCTCCGACCGCGCCATGGTCAAGCAGGTCGAGGAGATCGCGAAGAAGGCGAAGATCCCCTATCAGCGCACCATGCTGCCGGCCGGCGGCCAGGACGGCGCGGCGGCCCAGCAGACCGGGCGTGGCGCGCGCACCGTTTCCATCGTCGTCGGCACGCGCTACATCCACACTGTGACAGAGATGATCGACAAGGCCGATCTCGACGCGGCGCGGCGCATCATGATCGAGTTCGTCAAGGCGAACTGACCGGAACAGCGGTCGAAAGCAACAAGGCCCGGGCGCAACGCGTCCGGGCTTTTGCGTTACGGGATCGCGAAGAAGGCCTTCGAGAGCAGGTCGATGCTGTGGCCGACATCCTTGGCCCCGGCGATCTCCCGGATCGAATGCATGCCGATCAGCCCGGCGCCGGCATCGATCGCCTCCATGCCGAGTTCGGCCGAGGCGATGGGGCCGATCGACGAGCCGCCGCCCAGATCCTCGCGATACATGAAATCCTGCACCGGAATGCCGTGCTGGCCGGCCAGTTCCCGGATCTTGCCTTCGAGCCGCGCCGACACGGCGTAGTGTCCGCGATAGCTGCGCTTGAGCGCCACGCCGCCATTGAGATTGGGTGCATTGTCGTGCTGCAGCTTGTCGCCGAAGAACGGATGGTTGGCATGGGCCATGTCGAAAGACAGCAGGAAGGAATGGGCAATCGCCCGGTGGAAGGCCTCGCGCCCCTCGCCCGCATCCCCCATTGCCGCTGAAAGCCGTTCGATGGTCTGGCCGAGAAACCCGGTCATCGCGCCGAGCCAGGTGCGGCTGCCGATTTCCTCCGCGTCGAACATGGCGACCATGCGGGTCGCAGCATGTGTGGCGTCGTCCTCGGTCAGCGCGCGCAGCGCGGTGTAGCAGGAGAACAGATTGTCGAGCCGCGCGGAACTGACGAACCCGGCTTCGCCGCCCGTCGCGACCGGCGCGTCATGATCGAACAGATAGAGGTCCATCGCCCGGATGTCGGCGGCCGCCACGCCGGCGACCGAGGCCACGAGATCGCGCACGCTCTTGCAGTCCTCTCCGCTTTTGCCGGTTACGATGCAGTTCATCTTGTCGTGCGGGTTGGGCTTCATTCCCTTCTCGCGCGATTCCTTGTCGAGATGGATGGCGAGCGTCGCCGTGCGCAATACCGGCTCGGTCGAGGCGAACAGGCGCGGCGCGTCCTCGCCGGCCATCGTGATCGCACCCGAAATGCCCAGATCACGGTCGAGCCAGGTCGGCAATATCGGCGAGCCGTAGACGCTGGTCTCCAGTACCGGCATGCCGAAACTGGTCTTGATCGCGCCGGTGCGCGGCCTCAGGCACGGGCTGTCGGTATGCGCACCAACGATGCGCAGCCCAGACGAGGCGAGCGGCCCCGTTCCGCCGATCCAGGCGATGATCGACTTGCCGCCCCGGATGACGAACTGGCGTGCACCGGGCGCGCTCGACCATGCGTCCTTCTCGCTGATCTCGGCAAAGCCGCGCGCCTTCAGATGCTCCGCCATGACACGCACCGCGTGATAGGGCGTCGGCGAGGCTTGGATGAAATCGACAAGGCTTGGCGTTTCGTCGCTCATGATGGTCCGGGCTTTCGAGACAGGTATTTGGAATCGCGCGCGCCGCGCGCATGGCAGATCGGCAAGGGTACTTGCCCGCGCGGAGACGTTCAATACACCCATCCCGGTGATGGTGGGGGTGATGCTCGCAGGTCGGAAAATGTGGGAGGTCGAACGGCTCGCCACGAGCCAGTCAATCCTAGTCGATGTCGGCCATCATGGAGACATGCGCGGCGGCGACCTTCCAGCCATCCTCCGTGCGGATCCAGGTCTGCATCTGGCGACCGGTCTCGCCGGGAAAATCGTCGCGGTGGAACAAAGTCGAGGCGATGGCGAGATCGCTGCCATAGGTCGTGATCAGCGTCTTCGACAGGGTACGGTCGAAGGGCTTCTGCGCGGCGCGGAAGGCGCGAACTTCCTCGATGCCATACTGCACCTCGGCCACGCCGTAGCGCACGGTGCTGTCCGAGGTCAGGAACATGGCGTCGAGCGTGTCGGCGTCGTTGGCCAGCAGCGCCTTCTCGTAGGCGACGAAGACAGCGGTTACCTCCGCCAGCGTTTCGGGATCGTCGACGGTCACGGTCATGCCCCCGCGCGCCGGGCCAGCATGCGCGCGCGCAACTGCGACAGGAACGGGATCGTCTCGAACTGGTCCTGGCGCACCTTTTCCCATGCCACGCCGGCCGGGCGCGGCATGGTGTTCTTCATCTCGATCAGTTCGGCCTCCGTCGCGATGAAATCGAGCGGCGAATCATGGCTTTCGATCACCACCGCCTCGTCCGGCACGAATTGCAGCGAATGCACGCTTGTCGCCATCGGCGTGTAATCGCCGATAATGCCGAGTTCGCGGAAGATGCCGGTTTCAAGATCGGCGAAGCCAGCGCCCTTGCCCGTACGCCCGCCGGCGCGGCCGACCGCCACGGAACCGACGACGCAGAAATCGAGCGGCTCGACCTCCTCGAACTCGATGCGCTCGCCATGCGCCATGAAGCCCTGCGCCGTTGCCGCGAGTTCGAAGGAAATGTCCTGCTCGACCAGCTTTTTCGGATCGAGCCGCAGATAGGGAAACTCGCGCGTCAGATAGGGTACCGGCGTGTAGACCGTCTTACCCTCATAGAGTGCGCGGATGCGGATCGGGGTCTGCGGATGGTCCGGATTGGTCTTGACCGTGCGCGCCTGCTTCCAGGCGTCGAGCTGCGCCAGCCGCCATGCCGCGACATCGGCGCCGACGAAATTGGGGATCATGCTCCAGGCTGGCCCGATCGCCACGCCCTCGTCTTCCAGCCTGCGCCAGATCTCGTGACGCACGACATCCTTGCCGGGATTGCGCCCGGCCCATTTTCCCTTTGCGGGCTCCTGCTCAGCCATCCGCCATTTCCCGTTCGAACGCCGCCGCCAGTTCCTCCAGCGGCGTCGACCAGCCGACAATGCCGCCCTGCGCCACGATCATCTCGATCGCCGACGCCTTGAACTCGGGGAAATAGCTTTCCGTCGCATCCTCGATCAGCAGGCATTCATAGCCGCGATCGTTCGCCTCGCGCATCGAGGTCTGCACGCAGACCTCGGTGGTAACCCCGGAGAAGACCAGCTGCGTGATGCCCTTTTCCTGCAGCATCTCGTGCAGGCCCGTCGCCCAGAACATGCCCTTGCCCGGCTTGTCGATGACGATCTCGCCGGCCACCGGCGCCAGTTCCGGCAGGATCTGGTTGCCGGGCTCCCCGGCGATGAGAATGCGTCCCATCGCGCCTTCGTCGCCGATCCTCAGGCCCGGCTCACCGCGCAGCCGCTTGGCCGGCGGACAGTCGGAAAGGTCGGGCTGGTGCGCCTCGCGCGTGTGCACGACGGGCAGGCCCTGCTCGCGGAACAGCGCGATCAGCGCGGCAGTGGTCGGCACGATGGCCTTCAGCCGCGCGACGTCATTGCCAAGCGTATCGCCGAAGCCGCCCGGCTCGATGAAGTCGCGCTGCATGTCGATGACGACCAGCGCCACCTGCTTCGGATCGAGTTCGAACGCGTAGGGACGCGCGGAGACTGTGATCATCTTGTTGACCCCCACCCCTTACCCCTCCCCTCAAGGGGGAGGGGGATAACGAGTTTGGCGAACCGCCTCCCCCTTGAGGGCAGGCAGGCAATTTCGAGCCGAGCAAAGCGAGGCGAAGAAGAGCCGGTGGGGGTAAAATACCTCAGCATATCCATCCCTAATGCCCCGCCATGTGCCGGCCGATCGTGTTGCGGTCGGTCTCGTCGATGGGCGAGACATAGGAAATCGTGCCGCCCGACATCACCGCCACCCGGTCGGAGAGTTCGAGGATTTCGTCGAGGTCCTCGGAGACCAGCAGCACGGCGGCGCCCTTGTTGCGCTGCTCCATGATTTGGCTGCGGATTTCGGCGACCGAGGCGAAATCCAGCCCGAAGCACGGATTGGCGACGATCAGCACGTCGACCTCGCTGGAGAGTTCACGCGCCAGCACGGCGCGCTGCACATTGCCGCCAGACAGATCCTCGATCGGCGAATCCGGCGAGGTCGTCTTCACGCGGTAGCGCTCGATCAACTCCCGCGCCTTGCGGCGCATCGGGCCAGGCGACAGCCACCAGCCGAGATTGGCCATGGGCGGCTTGTCGAACGAGCGGAACGCCATGTTCTCGGCGACGCTCATGCGCGGCACGGTCGCGTTTTTCAGCGGCTCCTCGGGCAGGCCGTACACCTTGAAACGGTCGAAATCCGAACGCTTCGGCTCGAACGGCTTCTCGTTGATGAAGATGCGCCCGTCCTTGAGCGGCCGTTGCCCGGCCAGCACCTCGACCAGCGCGCTCTGGCCATTGCCGGACACGCCGGCGATGCCGACGATCTCGCCAGCCTTGACCTTCAGATTGACCGCGTTGATCGCAAGCTGGCCCTCTTCATCCTCGGCGCACAGACCGGCGAGGTCGAGCACGGTATGCGTCTCGTTGCGCTTCTCGCGCTCGGCGCGTTCGCGGATTTCCGTGTCGCCGATCATCATTCGGCTCATCTCGGCGACACTGGCTTCCTGCGCATCGCCCGCGCCTGTCAGCTTGCCACGCCGCAGAACCGTGAAGGAATCGCAAAACGCCTTCACCTCGCGGAACTTGTGGCTGATCATCAGCACGGTCACTTCGCCGCGTTTCGCCATGTCGCCCAGCAGCCCCAGCACTTCGTCGGCCTCGCCCGGCGTCAGCACCGAGGTCGGCTCGTCGAGAATGAGGAAACGCTGTTCGAGATAGAGCAGCTTGAGGATTTCCAGCTTCTGCTTCTCGCCCGCCGAAAGCGCAGAGACCGGAACGTCGAGCCGCACGCGAAACGGCATGCGGTCCATGAAGGCCTCGAGCTTGGGAATTTCGGATCGCCAGTTGATGACCGACGGTGCATCAGCCCGCGAAATGACGAGGTTTTCCGCCGCCGTCAGGCACGGCACCAGCGTGAAATGCTGGTAGACCATGCCGATGCCGAGATCGCGAGCATCGCGCGGGCTGTTCACCGCCACTTCGTGGCCGTCGAGCATCACCGTGCCGCGCGTGGCGTTGTAGAAGCCCATGATGCATTTCACGAGCGTCGACTTGCCGGCGCCGTTCTCGCCGAGCAGCGCATGGAAAGAGCCGGATTCGACCTTGATCGACACGTCGTCGAGCGCGGTCAGCGGCCCGAATATCTTGGTCATGCCGACCGTTTCGAGCGACGGCGCGCGTGTCGCCATTTCCGGTTCGGGCGGCTCGGGAAAGGCTTCGGCGACACTCATGGCAGCACCTCGAGAAAGGTTGTGGAAGTGGCCACCGCACCGAACACGCCGCCCTGCATCTTGATCATATCGACGGCGGCATCGTGGTTCGACTGTTTCGTCGCCGCGCAGCAATCCTCCAGCAGCAGGCATTCATAGCCGCGATCGTTGGCGTCGCGCATCGTGGTGTGAACGCAGACATCGGTCGTCACCCCGGTGAATACGATATTGCGGATGTTCTTCATCCTCAGCACCAGTTCGAAATCGGTGGCGATGAACGTGCCCTTGCCCGGCTTGTCGATGATCGCCTCGCCGGGTTCCGGCTGCAGTTCCGGGATGATCTCCCAGCCCGGTTCGCCGCGCACCAGGATGCGTCCGCACGGGCCCTGGTCGCCGATGCCGGCGCCGATGCGCTGCGAACGCCAGCGCTTGTTGGGTGGCAGGTCGGACAGGTCCGGCTTGTGGCCCTCGCGCGTATGGATGATCGGATAGTCCTTCGCCCGCATCGCCTTGAGCACGTTCTGGATCGGCCCGATCGGCGCGCGCGTCAGCGAAATGTCGTAGCCCATCGAGTCGACATAACCGCCCGGCGCGCAGAAATCCGTCTGCATGTCGATGACGACGAGACAGGTATTGTGCGGTCCGAAATCGCCGTCGAAGGGCCAGGGATAGGGATCGGCGGCGACCGTCACCGCATTGGGAACGAGGGCAGCTTCGATGCGTTCGTCGAGTGTGGTCATTCCGCAGCCTCCTTTGCCGGCTCGCCGTAGTTGCGGGTCGGCTCCGGAAAGCCGCAAGATGTGCCGTCAGTGTGGACGACCTCGTCTTCCCACGGCAGCCTGTACTGGCCGGCCACCATGTCCTGCATGAACGTATAGGGACAGTCCCGTGCACCGCCCTTCACGGCGACATAGCCGCGATGGCCGAGCTGGTAGATGTTGTTCTCCACCGACCAGTGTTTGCGCGCCTCGCGCACGAGGTCCGGCCGCACCTCGGCGGTGATGATCTCGTCGGGCCGCCCTGTCGTGCCGTGGGCGATCACCGAGCCGTCGAAATTGACGATCATCCCCTCGCCCATGGAATCGAAGGTGCCGTCCGATCCGCACATGCAGACATTCGCCGTCACCATCAGGTTCTGGAACGCATTGGCCTGGTTGGTGAAGCGCCAGCTTTCGCGGATCGGTGCGGTGTAGCCGGCCGTGCGCAGCATGATCTCCGCGCCCTTGTAGGCGCATTCGCGCGCCATTTCCGGGAACATCCCGTCATGGCAGATGATCAGCGCGAGCTTGCAGCCCTTCGGTCCGTCGATCACCGGAATGCCGAGATCGCCCGGTTCCCAGGGCTCGACCGGCACCCAGGGGTGAAGCTTGCGGTAGTAGAGTTTGATCTCGCCGGTGTCGTCGATGACGATCCCCGAATTGTAGGGATTGCCGCCGGGATTGAGCTCCATGATGGAGAAGCAGCCCCAGATCGCATTATCGCGGCAGGCTTTCTTGAACGCCGCGACCTCCGGCCCGTCGAGCCGGCACATGATCGCCGGATTCGTGTCCATCGACAGGCCGTGCAGCGCGTATTCGGGAAAGACCACGAGGTCCATCGTCGACATGTTGCGCCGGGCCTTGGCGACCATTTTAACGATCTTCTCGGTCTGGGCCTTGAGATCGTCCGGGGTTTCGACCACCGGCAGCTGCAATTGCACGAGGCCGATCACCACGCCGTTCGGGGTCTTGTTCAGTCCGCCCAGAGCGCTCATTGCCTCGCCTCCTACTTCGCCAGCGACAGTTCGCCGGGCACCTCGCGCGCCGCGCTCTTGGAGCGGGCCGAGGCGATCATGATGAAAAGCGTCAGGATGTAGGGCGCGGCGTTGAAGAAGTAGTAGCCCTGGCTGATCCCGATCGACTGCAGCGCCGGACCGAGCGCGCCGGCCGCGCCGAACAGCAGCGCCGCGTACACGCATTTGATCGGATCCCAGCGCGCGAAAATGACGAGCGCCACGGCCATAAGGCCCTGGCCGGAGGACAGGCCCTCGTTCCAGCTTCCCGGATAGTAGAGCGACAGAAAGGCGCCGCCGACACCGGCGAGGAAGCCGCCGGCTGCCGTCGCGAGCAGGCGTACGAGATCAACCGATACGCCCATGGCCCTTGCCGAAGCCGCGCTGTCGCCCGTCATGCGCACGATCAGGCCCCAGCGCGTGTTCGCCAGCGCCCACCACAGGAAGACGGCGAGCGCGATGCCGACGAAGAACAGCGGATTGACCTGAAGCGCCTGCTCGATGTTCGGATTGGACGACCAGCCACCCAGCGGAATGGCTTCAAGGCGCGGCGCGGAGGGCTGGATGTAGGGTTTGCCGAAGAAGAAGGCGAGGCCCGTGCCGAAGCTCATGAAGGCAATGCCGACGGCGATGTCGTTCACCTTGGGCAGCTTGCAGATATAGCCGTGCATCGCGCCCAGCACGAGGCCGGAACAGCCGGCCATCAGAACGCCGAGCCAGGGACTGCCGGTCGTGTAGGAACCGGCATAGGCGACCATGGCGCCGAGCACCAGATTGCCTTCGAGCCCGAGATTGATGCGGCCCGATTTCTCGGTCAGCGTCTCGCCGAGCGCCACGAACATGAAGGGTGTCGAGACGCGGATCGCGCCGCCGATCATGGCGATGAGGACGATGAGGAGTTCCGACTGGCTCATGTCCGGTCTCCCGTCTTGGGCTGAAGGAAGGGAATGCGGCCGTAGAAGGTCTCGGAGACAAGCAGCACGACGAAGATGATGCCCTGCAGCACAAGCACGGTGGCGTCGGGCATGCCCATGCGGCGCTGCACGAGGCCACCGGCGGCTGCCAGCGCACCGAACATGATGGCGACGGGCACGACGGCGAGCGGGTTCTGGCGCGCCAGGAAGGCGACGAGAATGCCGGTGAAACCGTAGCCCGTGACCAGCGAGGCATTGGCCTGGCCGTGCACGGCGGCAACTTCGTAGAAGCCGGCGAGCCCGGCGCAGCCGCCGGCGATCGCACAGCAGGCGACGACGAGGAAGCCGACCGGCAGGCCCTGCGCCTGCGCGGCGCGAACATTGCCGCCGGTCATGCGCGCCGCGAAGCCGAAGGTCGTACGCGACATCAGGACATAGAGGATGACGGCCAGCACGAGGCCGGCGGCAAGCCCCCAATGCACCGAGGTGCCGGGGATCGGCCCGATGCGGTAGGCATCGCCGATCGGCATGGTCGAGGGCTTGTTGGCCGACGCCGGGTCGCGCAGCAGACCCTCGACGAAAAAGTTCATGATGGCGATCGCGATATAGCCCAACAGCAGCGAGGAGATCGTCTCATTGACACCGCGATAATGCCGGAGCCAGCCGGCAATGCCGATCCAAACCGCGCCGGACGCCATTGCGGCGATTGCCATGACCGGCAGGCCGAGAAAGGCGGGAACGCCGCCGGTGACCAGCGGGATGGCGACGGCGGCGGCCGAAAACCCGCCCAGCACCAATGCGCCCTCCGCGCCGAGCAACGTCAGCCCGATCCGCGCGGGAATGGCGAAGGCGAGGCCGGTGAGGATCAGCGGCGCGGAGCGCTGCAGCGTGTTCTGGATCGAGAAGGACGAGCCGAAGCCGCCGACCCAGATCAGGTTGAAGAACTGCGCAGGTGACTTGCCGAGCAGCAGCAGGAAGATCGAGAACAGCAGCGCCGAGACGACCAGTGCGCCGACGGGGATGAGGATCGCCTCGATGGCGCGGCCGATACGCGGATTGAGCCCGCGCCCCTCGATCGGCGAAGTGTCGAGCGCGACCGTCATAGCGGTTCTCCCGTGTGCGGCACGCCAGGCGATGCGATCATGTTCTTCATCGTGCAGTCCCCTGCTGATCCTTCCGGCCTGCGCCCAATCAAGGCGTTTCCGGTCCGGCATGCGCTGAAGAAAGGTGGACGGGCAGCAACCGAAGCCGCCGCCCGCCCCGCGGGTCGGGTGACCCGATCAGGTAATCGAGCCCTGGACGCCTTCGAGCAGGTAGTTCATGCCGTCGAGCACGGGATCGTAATTGTCCATCTCGCCCTCGATGACGACATTGCCCTTGTTGTCCTTGAGCGGACCGACATAGATCGGCTTGCCTTCCTTGAGGCCGGCGATCGCCGCGTCTGCCGCCTTGATCGCCTCCGGCGTCGCGCCGGCGCCATAGGCCGTGTTGCGCAGCATGTCGTTGTGGTAGCCGCCGGCAATGAAGTTCGGCAGTTCCTCGCCCTTGGCGAGCGCGTCGGCGTAGATCTTGTAGATCGTCTCCCACTTGTATTCCGCGCCGGTGATGAAGCCCTTGGGTGCGAGCGGCGCCTGGCTGGCATTGTGGCCGCAGCTCTTCACGCCACGCGATTCCGCAGTTTCGATCACGACCTTCGGACCGTCCACATGGCAGGTGATCACGTCGCAGCCGGCGTCGATCAGCGCGTTGGCGGCTTCCGCCTCACGCACCGGCAGCGACCATTCGCCGGTGAAGATCACCTGCACCGTCGCGTCCGGATTGACGCTCTTGGCGCCGAGCAGGACAGAGTTGACGTTGGACAGGACCGAGGGGATCGGCTTGGCGGCGACGAAGCCGATCTTGTTCGACGTCGTCGACAGGCCGGCGGCGACGCCGTCGACATAATGCGCCTGGTTGAGATAGCAGAAATAGCTGCCGGCGTTCTTCGGATCGGTATCCGCGTTCCACAGCGGTGCGGCGTGGCGAAACTGGACGTCCGGATATTTCTTGGCGGTCTCGATGACGAAAGGTTTGTAATAGCCGAACGAGGTGGCGAGGATCAGGTTTGCGCCGTCGAGATTGATCATCGACTCCATCGACTGCGCGACGGCATCGGTCTCCGGCACGTTCTCTTCCTCGATGACGGTCACGCCCTCGACCTGCTTGAGAATGTCCATGGCAACGGCATGGGCCTGGTTCCAGCCGAAATCGTCGCGCGGGCCGACATAGACGGCACCGAGCGTGATCGGCGATTGTGCTCGCGCAAAGCCGAACGGCAGGGCGGAGGCCGCGAGGCCGGCAACGCCGGCTTTGAGCAGCGAACGACGGGATACGGACGTTTTGATCATGATAGGCTCCAGCGGCTAGGGTTCTTTGCCGGCGCGGTCCCCCGCCTCCGGTCCTTGGTTCGGGAGGTAGCAAAGCCCGTGCCACTCCCGCATGCGTATTGAGGCCGGCCTGTCCGGCCTTGCATTTCGTGCCTTTTCAGGCCTTCTCCGGCCGCCGCGCCGGGGTTCTGTCGCCCAATCCTTGGGCAGGACGCAGGAACTGGGTGTTTTTCGAGCATCGCTCACGCCCCTGCTTTCGGAGCGTCGCCCAGCGCGAGACCCGATTTCTCGTAGGTTGGCGAGAGCCGGCTGAGCAGGAACTCGTCGCCCCGGATCGGCGCGTAGCGCACCGGGCGTTCGTCGGTTGCACAGCCCGGCAGGCAAGCGATGTCCGCCTCCGGATTGGGATCGAGGAAGAAGGCGATGGAATAGCGTTCGAGGCCGGCCGGGCTGACCACGCGATGCGGTGTGGAGACATAGATGTCGTTGGTCCAGCGCATCAGGCAGTCGCCGATATTGCAGACGAACGCACCTTCGACATGCGGCGCGGCGAGCCAGTCGCCGGCACGGTTGCGCACTTCCAGTCCCGCCACACCGTCGGTCGCGAGCAGCGTGACGCAGCCATAATCGGTATGTTCGCCTGCACCGAGCTGGCCCGATTCCAGGCTTTCGGGCGCCGGCGGATAATGCAGAAGGCGCAGGATCGCCATGGGCCGGTCGAGCTTGTCGTCGAAGAAAGTCGGATCAAGCCCGAGATCGGCGGCGAAGGCCCTATGCAATTGCGTGCCGAGCGCGTGGCAGGCCTCGAAATAGGCCAGCATGGTGTCGCGGAAGCCCGCCATTTCCGGCCAGACATTGGTCGCGCGGAACATCTGGCCTGCGACAATCTCCGGATCGTCGGCCGGCCGTTCAAGGCCGATAGTGAAGGCCTCCTTCAGATCGGCCGGCAGGTTCGGGTCGAGCGCCTCGCCCTTCATGGGGATGTAGCCGCGATTACTCTTGGCGTCGTAAAGCGCATGTTTCTTGGCCGCCTCGTCCTGACCGAAGAACGCGGCCGAGATCGCAAAGGCCTGCTTCATCAATTCGGCCGGCACGCTGTGATGGGCGACATAGAAGAAGCCGATATCGCGGCAGGCCGCACCGATCTCGGCGGCAACCTTGTCGAGGCCCGCCTGCGTACCTTCGGCGAGCGGCGAGACGTCAATGAGCGGAATGCTGGGCGATGATGCAGCGCTCATTTGGCCGCTTCCTTCATCGCCGGCGTGTTCAGCGCCGCCATGAAGGCGCGCCAGCCGCCATGGCAGGTGATGTCGGTGGCGCCTTCGATACCGTGGCTTTCGCACAGAAAGCCCTTCACCGAGGTGCCGTCCTCCAGCATCACCGACCCGATCGACAGCGGCGCGGGAATGCCGGCCATGAAACCGCCGACCTCCCCCCTGGGCATCGACCAGATCTCCAGGTCGATGGCCGCGCCACCATCTCGCTGACGAACCAGCCCGGGGCGATGAGGTGGTCCGCCTGCAAGCGCGTAGAAACGATAATCCGGCGAGGTGCGATGCGCGCGCACGAGCCGCGCCCCGCGCGAGGTCAACTCGTGATTGAGCGGCAGGTTCGACATGTGCGCGCCGCACACCGCTATTTGCAATTCGTCGTCCAGGGTCTCGCCCGTTGAAAGGGCCGGCGCCGGTCTGTCCCAACCGGTCGCACCCATCGCACCTGCCTCGATCGTGGCGGCGAGCCCGGCGCACAGCGCATCCTGCCCGGCTTGCGCCAGGAAGGTGACGCTTGCCGGACGGCCGTCGCCTCGTTTGCCTGTCGGGACCGCAATGCCGCAGAGATCGAGCAGGTTGACGAAGTTCGTATAGGTGCCGAGCATCGAATTCGGCCCGACGGGATCGGCCGCGATCTCGTCCATCGTGACGAAGGTCGGGATGGTCGGCACGAACAGCGCGTCGACTTCCGCGAGCATGCCTTCGCAGGCGCGCTGCAAGGCCTTTAGTCGATACATGCCCTCAAAGGCTTCGACTGCGGAAAGCTTCAAGCCCGGTTCGAGGATTGCCCGCGTCGTGGGATGCAGCGTCTCGGGCTTGTCCGTCAGCCGCGCGCCGACGGCGGCGACCCGCTCGGCCACCCAGGCACCCTCATAGAGCATGTCGGCGACGTCGTAGAAGGGCGTGAAATCCAGTTCGGCAATGGTGAAGCCTTGTTCCCGCAGCTTCGCCAGCGCGGCACGGAACGCCTCTTCCTGCGCAGCATCGCCGAAGGTCTTCAGCGTCGCCGCATCGGGAACGCCGATAGTCATGCCCGAGCGTGGCGCGGCAAGGTTTTGAGCGCTGAAATCGCGCGAATAGGCATCCTCGTTGTCGAAGCCGGCTGCGACGTCGAACACGCACCAGGCATCGCCGGTCGTCAGCGCGAAGATCGAGATCGTGTCGAGCGTGCGGCAGGCCGGCACCACGCCGCTGGCTGACAGGGCGCCAAGCGACGGTTTGAGACCAACGATGGAATTGAGCGCGGCCGGCACGCGGCCTGAACCGGCGGTATCCGTACCGAGCGCGAAGGCGACGATGCCCTGCGCCACGGCGACCGCCGAGCCCGACGACGAACCGCCCGGCACGATCGCGGGATCGATCGCGTTGCGCGGCACCGGATAGGGCGTGCGCACGCCGACGAGGCCGGTGGCGAACTGGTCGAGATTGGTCTTGCCGAGACAGATCGCGCCGGCCGCCCTGAGCCTCTCGACGACGAAGGCGTCGACTTCCGGTTGATAGGCGAAATCCTTGCATGCCGCCGTTGTCGGCATGCCGGCGACGTCGATATTGTCCTTGACGGCAAAGGGCACGCCCCACAACGGCCGCCCGTCGGGTGCACCAAGCGCTTCGGCTTGCTTGAGCGCTTCTTCATGCGCGGTCGTGATGAAAATCCCCGGATCGTCGGTCCGGTCCAGCCGGCGGAAGGCTTCGGCCACCACATCGACCGGGCTGACGCCTCCGCGATAAGCCTGCGCGAGCGCCTCTAGGGTGAAGGGAAGGTCTTCCAGTTTCGACTGCACGTCCGGTTGCCAACCTGCTCGATTTGCCCCTGCAATCCGCGCCGGCCTTGTACCTGCCTGTGCATCGCGATTGCCCGTTCCGACGAGCTTGCCGGTTTTTTGCGTTGGCGAGAATTGCTATGAATTCACCATTGCGGTACAAAAAATGCACCACCCTGCCGGTCGAGTTTCCTTCGCCCGCATCCTGGGCACGGAGGCATCGCCATGCGCCATCTGCAGACCTTCCGGCTGATCGAGGCGGTCGCCCGCGCCGGATCGATGCGCAAGGCTGCCGGGGACATGAACATCACCGCCTCCGCGCTGGTGCGCCGCATCAACCGCTTCGAGAAGGAATTCGGCGCCGAACTGTTCGAACGCCTGCCCGGCGGCGTGCGCCTCAATCCGGCCGGCGAATTGCTGCTGCATCATTACCGCGCCATGTCCTCCGACCTGACGCGCGTACAGGGCCAGGTCGCCGACCTCGCCGGCGAGCGTCGCGGCCATGTCTCCATCGGCTGCTCGCAGGCGCTGATCCCCTATTTCCTGCCGCGCGAGATCGCGAAGTACCGCACCGAACATCCCGGCGTCACCTTTTCGGTCAATGTCCGCGACCGCGCGCAGGCCGAGCAGGAACTCGCCACTTACTCTTCCGATCTGGCGCTGGTCTTCGAGCCGGTCTACCTCGTCGATTTCGAGGTCGTCCACGTCATCCCGCAGCCGGTCCATGTGGTGATGCGCGCCGACCATCCGCTCGCCGCGAACACGGAGCTTCGCCTGCGCGACTGCCTCGATACGCCACACGTTGCACCGTCGGCGAAATACGGCGTGCGCCATCTGCTCGACTTCGCCGCTCGGCGCGGAACGCGTCGGATCTCGCCGCTGGTCGAGACCGAAAGCTTCGAACTCATCCGCCACTACGTGTTGTACGAGAATGTCATCGGCTTCCAGATCCCGATCGGCCTGCGCCCGACCGACGACGCCATCGTCTCCCGTCCGATCTCAGAGCGCGACATGCCGGCCGGCAACCTTATCCTGGGCCAGATGCGCGGGCGCGCCCTGCCCGTGGCATCGGCACGCTTCGCCATGCAATTGTCGGCGGCGCTCAAGGATTACGACGCCCTGCCGGACAATGTTCGGCCCGGCTGACGCCGCTGCACTGGCTTTCCGGAACCGTCAGGTGACGTTCAGTCGCGGCCAACCTTGCCGGTCACCAGCGGGGCTCTGCTCATCGAATTGGTCGAATCCGTCGCCTTGCGCAGCAGGCGCATGAACTCCTCCGCCTCCTGCGCCGTCAGCCCCTGAAGTAGAACGGCTTGCGCGGCCCTGACGGCCGGCGTCACCTCCCTAAGCGTGCGCGTGCCGGTTTCGGTGATGCGCAATTCGCGCGCACGGCGGTCGCGCGTGCTGACCTGGCGCGTCACCAGTTTCTTGTGCACCAGCCGATCGATAACCCCGGTGATGGTGGCACGGTCATAGGCGATCAGCCCGGCAAGGCTCGCCTGATCGATCCCTTCATGCGCCTCGATCGTGGCGAGCGCGGCGAACTGGACCGGCGTCAGATCGGACCCCAACCCCGCAACCTCCTGGTGAAACACTGCAACGGCGATCTGTTGCAGCCGGCGGATCAAATGCCCCGGCATGTCATGAATTTCGGTCACGCAAGCACCTCCACCAAAGGCGTCAATATTGACATGTATACTAATGATTAGTATACAAATCAATTAAGAACCATCGCCCACTATACGGCAAGGGGGGAGTCATGCAATTTCACTTGAACGGCTTCAGGACGGGCGATCCGCGCATCCGCGAAGCCTCTGCGGTCGCCCGCTCCCCAGACGCTTCCCCGCCCGCGAAGGTCGATGTCCTGATAGTCGGCTGCGGCCCGGCAGGCCTTGCCCTCGCCGCCCAGCTTTCCGCCTTTGCCAACATCCAAGTCCGGATAGTCGAGCAGAAGGACGGGCCCCTCACCCACGGCCAGGCCGACGGCATTGCCTGCCGCACGATGGAAATGTTCCAGGCCTTCGGTTTTGCTGAAAGGATCGCCGAAGAAGCCTGCTGGATCAGCGAAACGACCTTCTGGAAACCGGATGCGGACCGGCCCGCCGACATCGTGCGCAGCGACCGCGTGCAGGATGTCGAGGACGGGCTGTCGGAATTTCCCCATGTCATCCTCAACCAGGCCCGCGTGCATGATCACTTCCTCGAGATCATGCACCATTCGCCAAGCCGGCTCGAACCTGATTACGACCGTCGCCTGCTCGACCTGACCATCGACGAATCCGGCGACAATGCCTACCCCGTGACCGTGCGCCTCGAACGCACCGATGCCGCGCACAAGGGCGAGATCGAGACGGTCCAGGCACGCTACGTGATCGGCTGCGACGGCGCGCGCAGTGCGGTACGCACTTCCATCGGCCGATCGCTGAAGGGCGAAGCCGCCCACCAGGCCTGGGGCGTGATGGACATTCTTGCGCAGACCGATTTCCCCGATGTGCGCATGAAATCGGTGATCCAGTCCGACTCGCAGGGCTCCATCCTGATCATCCCCCGCGAGGGCGGCTATCTCTTCCGCGTCTATGTCGAACTCGACAAACTCGCCGAGGACGAGCGTGTCGCAAGCCGCAACATCACCGTCGATTATCTCATCGCTGCCGCACAGCGCATCATCCATCCCTACGCGCTCGACGTGAAGGAGGTCGCGTGGTGGTCGGTCTACGAGATCGGCCATCGCATCACCGACAAGTTCGACGATGTTCGCGAAGACGAAATGGCGACCCGCCTCCCCCGCGTCTTCATCGCCGGCGATGCCTGCCACACCCACAGCCCGAAAATGGGTCAGGGCATGAACGTCTCGATGCAGGATGCCTTCAATCTCGGCTGGAAGCTCGCCCATGTCCTTGAAGGCCGCGCGTCCCCCCAACTGCTCCACACTTATTCCGCCGAACGCAAGGCGATCGCCCAGGACCTGATCGATTTCGACAGCCGCTGGGCCCGCATGCTCTCCGCGCCGGCCAAATCGGCCAAGAATCCCGACGGCGTCGATCCCGCCGAGGTCAAGCAGCATTTCGTGCAGATCGGGCGCTATACGGCGGGCGTGGCGACCGTCTACGAACCGGCATTGCTGACCGGCGAGCGTACGCACCAGCACCTCGCTACCGGCTTCACCATCGGATCGCGCTTCCATTCCGCCCCGGTGATCCGCCTGGGTGACGCCAAACCGATGCATCTCGGCCACACGGTCGAGGCCGACGGGCGCTGGCGTGTGTTCGCCTTCGCCGGCACGGGCGATCCGGCCGCCGCCGATTCCCCGCTGCGCGCGCTGTGCGAGTTTCTTGAGGCTTCACCCGCATCGCCGGTCGTCAAATACACGCCCAAAGGCGCCGACATCGACACCCTGATCGATGTTCGCGCCGTCTTCCAGCAGGGTTTCCGCGATCTGGAATTCGCCGCCATGCCGGCCTTCCTCAAGCCGGAGAAAGGCAGGTACCGCCTGCGCGACTGCGAGAAGATGTTCTGCGCCGACGTGAAGAGCGGCAACGACATCTTCGACATGCGCGGCATCGACCGTGAGCAAGGGTGCATCGTCGTGGTAAGGCCCGACCAGTACATTTCCCATGTGCTGCCGCTCGACGCACACGGCGCATTGGCCGATTTCTTCGCGCGCTTCATGCTCGAACGGGCATAGCCCTGCCGCCCAACCCACAAAGGTTCAGGCCGCCTGCCTGTCCCAGGGCGCGATAGGCTGCGAAGCATCGATCAGCCAGTCAAGCACCGCGCGCACCGCCGGATTGTGCCGTCGGTTTTCCGGCACCAGCGCCTTGATCCACAGATCCGGCACCGTATAGCCCGGCAGCACCTCGACCACGCTGCCGGCCTCGATCCCGGCGATCGCGATATGCCGCGCCATCATGGTGACGCCGAGGTCCTTTTCGGCCGCGATGAGCAGCACCTGGCTGTCATTCGTGCTGAAACTGATCTGCACGTCGACATCGTTCGGCCCGTCCGGCCCTTCGAAATGCCATTGCGTGCCGGCCGTCAGAAAGGCGACGCAATCATGGTTCGCCAGATCGCGCGGATGCTCGGGCACCCCTGCCCTTGCCAGATAGCCGGGCGAGGCGATCACCATCCGGGGCATGGTGCAAAGCGGGATGTCGACCACGGATGGATAGGCCGTGGGCATCGCACCGATGGCCACGTCGAACCCTTCCTCGAGCGGATTGACGGACCGGTCCATGAGGACGAGTTCCAGATGTACGCTCGGATGCGCGCGCTGGAAACGCGCCAGCACCTCTCCATAATGCAGCGTGACCAGCGTTGTCGGGCATTTGATCCGCAGCCGGCCTTCGAGCTGGCCGCGCGTCTTCACCGCGTCGTTGAAGGCGTGATCGATCTCCGTGATGATCTCGAGAAACCTCGGATAATAGCGCTCGCCGATCTCGGTCGGCTTGATGCGGCGCGTCGAGCGTTCGAAGAGCTTCACCTTCAGCCGGTGCTCGAGCTGATCGATCCGCTTGGCGACCACCGAGGGCACGGTGCCCAAGGCCCGCGCCGCAACGGAGAAATTGCCGCCTTTGACGACGGCGAGAAAGGTGCGGATATTCTCCAGCGTGTCCATGACCATGCACTCCGAACGAGAACCCATCTTTCGCATAACGCGAAAACTGCTTGCTTGACTAGGACCTTTTTCTTGAAAGCCGGAGGCCATTAAACTGATCATGTGTGACAGGGACCGGCTTTGCCGGCTGTCGGGAGAGGAGGCGTTTCACGACCCGCGCTCAGGATCGTGAAACGGAAAACGCACGCACCTGCCGTCTCGGCATGTGAGGCTTTACGACACTTCGAAGTGCTGCCTCAGGCGGCATGACGGACGACCTCCATTCCGCAGTGGTCCGCAGACGGCTCCGTCCGCCTCACCGATCGCCAGGTATCGGCCCTCGCCGAAATGCCTGGACGGTTGGCAAGCGGATGGATTTCGAATTGATGTCAGGGAGGAAAGACATGCTTCGAATTCAAAAGGCGATTCTGGGAGGAATGGCCGGTGGCGTGCTGGCGCTTGCCGCAATGGCAGGCACCGCAGCGGCCGAGGACTACAAATGGCCGAGATACTTCAAGGTCGTCACGCCGATCGTCGGATCGGGCAACCATTCGCTGGCCGTCGCCTGGACGACCGAATTCACCGCCCAGACCGGCGGCCGGGTGGCCGTCCTGCCGGCGTCCAACGGCTATGCCCGCGCCGAATGGCTGAACACCGGCGAAGGTGACATCGCGCTTGAACAGGCGTCCGAGTATTTCGACCGTATGGAAGCCATCGAGGGCTACAAGACGCCTGATGGCGGCCCGTCCGATGCCCGCATCGTCGGCATGAACCTGATCACGCCTTGGGGCTACATGGTTCGCGGCGACGGCGACATCAAATCCTTCGACGATGTCGACAAGGAAACGCGCGTCGCATTCGCAAATTCCTCCTCCTTCCTGGTGAACGGCATGGAGGCGCTGCTCGACTATCGCGAATTGGCGCGCGACGATGTCAGCCTGGTCGAGGTCGGCAATTACGGTGCCAACACCAAGGTCGTAAGCGAAGGCCGCGCCGATATCTGCTTCACATCGCCCATATCCGGGACCAGCTACGAGGCCGAGGCCGCGCCGGGGGGCATTACCTGGCTGCCGCTGCCCGACAAAACGGCCAACCCCGAAGCCTTCGCACGCTACCGCGCACGGGCCATGGGCTACGTACCCGCCGTGATCACCGCAGGCACCAAGAGCTCGATCGGGGTCTACATGGACCACGCCTTCCAGGCCAATGTGGCCAAGGCCGATCACGATCCCGAATTCGTCTACCAGCTCATCAAATGGCTCGACGAGCACCATGGCGACTTCAAGGACGATTACCAGCACGCCGACATGATGAGCCTTGAAAGCCTTAAGCGTTTCCTTGAGGCGGGACATCTCCAGCCAATCCATGACGGCACGATCCGCTACCTGAAGGAAAAGGGCGTGTGGACCGATGCCTATCAGGCTCGCCAGGACGCGCTCGTGAAACTGGCGACCGACCGCGTGAAGCTGTGGGAGGAAACCAAGGCCGAAGCGGTGGAGAACGAAATCCCGATCACGCCGCAAAGCAAGAAGTTCGCCGCGCTCTGGGAGAAGAAAAAGGCCGACGCCGGCATCACCCAGACGTTCGGCGAAATGGTGATGGCACTGCAGTAAGGGGCCAGGTCAGAAAGGGGCCAGGTCAGAAAGGGGTCAGGTCAGCGAGAGGCCTGAACGGCTCCCGCGCGCGGGCACGCCTTGCGCGCGGGAGCCGCCAGCCCACCGAACAAAGGCCGAATGCGACGATACGCGGAGCCACCAGGTCAAGAACATGAACGCCGACGCAACCGCCCAGCCAACCAATCCGACGCATCAGGATGTCGTGCCCGAGGACATGCGCGACCCCTCCGAGGCACGCTGGGAATCCATGCCGCGATGGCTTCGCGCCGCGATCCTGCTGGCTGCAGCGGCCGGCACCGCGATGTCGGCCTGCTATGTCTTCGCGGTCTTCCCGCTGCTCGACCTGACCTACTATTTCCTGCTGATGGCGGCCTTCCTTCCCGTCGTCTACCTGCTCCTGCCCGCTTGGAAGAGTGAAAGGGGCGTAACATGGGCGAGCTATGGCCCGGCACTGGCAGTCCTCGTGCTGACGCTCGTCATGGCTTGGCACTCGCGGGCGCTGGTCTTCGGCTCCTGGGTGCCGGTCAAGGAGACCTGGCAATTATGGGTGGCGGTCGGGCTCTACGTCATGATCCTTGAGGCGGCGCGGCGCTCCGGCGGCATGATCTTCGTCTCGATCGTGATCCTGCTGTCGCTCTATCCCGTCTACGCCGACTACATGCCCGGCATCTTCTGGGGTCCGCCGACGGATTTGTCCCGCACGATCGCCTTCAACGTGTTCTCCAGCGACGCCATGCTCGGCGTCGTCACAAGAGTCGTCGCCGAAACCCTGATCGGTTTTCTGGTCCTGGCCGCCCTGATGGTCGCGACCGGCGCGGCGGAATTCTTCCTCAATCTGGCGCTGTCGCTGATGGGCACTGCACGCGGCGGACCGGCAAAGGTTGCCGTGCTCGCCTCGGGCTTTTTCGGCTCGCTGTCCGGCAGCATTTTCTCCAACGTCGTCGGCACCGGCTCGGTCACCATTCCCGCCATGAAGAAGGCCGGTTTCCCGCCGCACTATGCCGGCGCGCTGGAGGCCTGCGCCTCGACCGGCGGCATGATCATGCCGCCCGTGATGGGCGCCGTCGCCTTCATCATGGCCGACTTCACCGGCACCGAATACCGCGTAATCGTGCTCGCCGCGATCATTCCCGCCGTCCTCTACTATTTCGGCCTCTACTGCCATGTGCACGGCTTCGCCCTGCGCAACGGCCTTCAGGGCATGAAGCGCGAGGAACTGCCAAAGATCGGGCAGGTGCTGCGGGACGGCTGGCCATTCCTGATCGTGCTCGGCTTTCTTGTCTGGGGGCTCGTGCTGATGCGCTGGGAGCGGCTGACGCCCTTCTACGCCTCTGCCCTGCTGCTGGTGCTGACCACGCTGCATCCGAGGCTTCGGCTGAAGTTCAGCCGGATTCCGGAACTGTTCTACCAGATCACCAAACTGCTCAGCCAGACGATGGGCCTGCTCCTGCCAACCAGCTTCATCCTGGGCGGGCTGATGGCGACGGGCGTTGCCCCCGTCATCGCGGCGAGCCTCGTGCGCATGGGCGGCGACAATCTCGTGCCCGTGCTGGCCGTCGGCATCGCGGTCTGCATCCTGTTCGGCATGCTCGGCATGATCGTCGCGGCCTATCTTATGCTGGCGCTGACGCTCGCCCCGGCGCTCGAACAGATCGCCGGTCTCAACACGCTGGCGATCCACATGTTCATCGCCTACTACGCCTCGCTCGCCGCCATCACGCCGCCAATCGCACTCGCCGCCTTCCTGGCGTCGCGAATAAGCGGATCGGATGCGCTCCACACGAGCATGCATGCCGCACGGCTGGGCGTGGTGCTCTACATCATTCCGATCTTCTTCCTGTTCGAACCGGCGCTGATCCTGCAGGGCCCGCTCTATCTGACGGCGATCTGGCTGCTGGCCAACATCGTGGCGATCATCGTGATCGCCGGCGCTTCCGAGGGACGGCTGATCTTTTTCGGCAAGCTCAGCATCTGGAGCCGGCCGATCTTCTTTATCGCCGGTCTGCTGATCGGCTTCCCCGAATGGATCAGTTCAGTGGTCGGGCTGGCGGTGGTGGCAGTCCTGCTGGCGCTTCGCGGCATCGCCTGGACGCCCGACAGCGCCGACGAAAAACCGGATACCGCCCGGTCTGCGTCAAAGAACGAGGCGACATTGCAGGCATCGGGATCATGAGCGAAACGGCAAAGACACGCGAACCGGCCGACGAGCTGCCCATCGCGGGACTGGGCGCGATCGACTGCGACGTGCATCCCCACACGCCCGGCAGGGCCGACCTCGAACCCTATCTCGACGACTACTGGCGCGACATCTTCGCCTCGCGCGACATCGATCACCTCGAACTGATGGCCTATCCCGAGCGCACCCGACCCTATCGGCGGCCGGGCGCCGAAATCACAGACGTCGCAGCCCTGCAGCGCAATTTGCTCGACCCGCTGAAGCTGAGCGGCGCCATACTCAACATCGTCTCTGGCATACACGCCGTCTACGATCCCTATCTGGCGACCGCGCTGTGCCAGGCAACCAATCGCTGGCTCGTCGCCGAATGGCTCGACCGCGACCCGCGCCTACGCGCCTCGCTGCTCGTTCCCTTCCAGAACCCGGAAGCCGCTGTCGAGGAGATCGAGCGTCATGCCGGAGACAAACGCTTCGTGCAGGTGCTGACCATTGCCATGGGCGAGGTGCCGCTCGGCCGCCGCGCCTGGTGGCCGATCTATGCGGCTGCCGAGAAACACGGCTTTGCGCTTGCCATCCACGCTGGCAGCAATTTGCGCCACGCGCCCACGCAAAGCGGCTTCCCATCCTTCCTGGTTGAGGAGCATGTCGTCCAGACGCAGGGTTTCGCCAACCAGGTCGGCAGCCTTATCGCCGAGGGCGTTTTCGGCAAGTTCCCCGGCCTCAAGGCGGTGCTGATCGAATCCGGCGTCACCTGGCTACCGCCCCTGATGTGGCGCATGAGCAAGGACTGGCGCGGCGCGCGCATCGAGGTGCCGTGGATCGCGCAGGCCCCCGCAGGCATCATGCGCGACCATCTGCGGCTGACGATCAGCCCGTTCGACGGCCCCGGACAGGCCGAGGAGGCCGAAAGGGCGATCGAGCATCTGGGCGCCGACGACATGCTGCTGTTTTCCACCGACTATCCGCACGACCGTGGCGGTGACCTTGCACTCTGGCCCGCATCCCTGCCGCGCCAACGCGCGCCGGCCATCGCCCGCGACAACGTGCTCGCCACCTATTCACGTCTGGAGCTTGCGCCATGAACGAGATCAGCCGCGATATCGAGAAGAAGCAGGCCGACCGTCTCGGTATCGTCGATTGCGACATCCACCCCGCGCCTTCAAGTCCGGACGAATTGCTTGGCTATCTGCCGGCGCGCTGGCGCGACCACGCTCGCGACTACGCGATCCGCACGGCCTCGCCTTTCCTGGGTTCGATGCCCTATCCCCGGATCACGCCCGGCAACGGCATGCGCCGCGATTCCTGGCCGCCGAATGGCGGACCGCCCGCCTCCGACCTTACCTTCATGCGCGAGCAATTGCTCGATCCGCTGAACATCGAATTCGGCATGCTGCAGCCGCTGGGCGCCGGCCCCTCGACGCACAACCAGGCACTTGGCGCCGCGCTCGTCACCGCCATCAACGACTGGCAGGTAGACAAATGGCTCGACCGCGACCCGCGTCTGCGCGGGGTGATCATGGTGACCCAGGAAGATCCCGAGGCGGCGCTTATGGAGATAGAAACGCGCGTCGCCGACAAGCGCTTCGCCCAGATCGGCATGCCGCCGCGCACGCTGGAACCGGCCGGGCGCAAGCGCTACTGGCCGATCTACGAGGCCGCCGCGCATCACGGCCTGCCGGTCTCCATGCATTCCTGGGCATTCGGCAGCCGCGCCAACACCGGCAGCGGCTGGACGTCATTCTACATCGAGGAGCATGTCGCTTTTTCGAACGCTGTCCAGACCGTGCTGACCAGCATGATCTTCGAGGGCGTGTTCGACCGCTTCCCGGATTTCAAGCTGGTGCTGGTCGAGGGAGGCTTCGCCTGGCTGCCGGCCCTGATGTGGCGCATGGACCGCGAATGGGAGCGCATGCGCGGCGAGGTCCCGCACGTCACGCGCAGGCCGTCCGACTATGTGCGCTCCAATGTCTGGCTGACGACCCAGCCGATCGAGGAGCCGGAGAACAACCGCCATTTCTACGACCTGCTGCGCTGGATCGGTCACGACCGGCTGATGTTCTCGACCGACTATCCGCACTGGGATTTCGACCACCCGGAATTTGCATTCAAGGTGCCGCTCGAGCCGGAGCAGAAACAGGCGATCCTGCGCGGCAACGCCGTGTCGCTCTACGGCCTAACGGCATCCTGACGGACGATCATCATGACCAGAACCAGGGACAGCTACGTCGTCTGCCGTGCCGACGAGATCGCCGAAGGCACGGCAAAACGCGTTTCGGTAAACGGGCGCGACATCGCCATCTTCAATGTCAATGGCGAGTTCGCCGCGATCGCCGATCGCTGCCCGCATGAAGGCGCGAGCCTGTGCCGGGGCGACATTGTCGGGCTGGCGCAGGCCGACGAACCTGGCAAGGCGCGCCTGATGCGCAGGGGCGAGTTCGTGCGCTGTCCCTGGCATGGCTGGGAGTTCGACCTGAAGACGGGAAAATCATGGTGTGACCCCACCCGCACGCGGGTCAAGCAGTTCGCCGTCGAGGTAACCGACGGTGCAACGCTGAAGGAAGGCCCCTACCGCATCGAGGTCTTCGAGGTCTCGCTGCGCGACGACTACATCGTGCTGACCGTCTGAACCGGCGCCAATTCGGCGCATGAGGGATAAGCGGCGTCAGGTTGGCTGACCGCGCTCGCGCATGTCCTGGGCCTGGTTGTCTTCCGTTTCCTCGCCCGGAATGCGGGTCTTTTCGCCCAGCAATTCGCGTAGCCACAGCTTCCGCACCAGGACGAAGCTGGCGACGGCGAGCGGCGCGGCTAGGAAGATGCCGAGCGGTCCGAACAGGATGCCGAACCCTAGCACGGCGAACAGCGTGACTGCCGGCGGCAGGTCGACGGCTTTGCGCTGGATCAGCGGGATCAGCAGCGCGATCTCCGCAAGGTGGATGCCGACATAGATCGCAAGCGTGGAGAAGACCATCGGCGGCTCGACGCTCAGCGCAGTGGCGAGCGCCGGCACCGCCGCGGCGATGGGCCCGACAAAGGGCACGAACTCTAGAATGCCGGCGATCAGGCCGAGCGTGAAGGCGTTGGGAAGCCCGATCGCCAGCAGGCCTATGGTCGTCAGGATCCAGACGAACACCATCGAGGCAAGCTGGCCGAGCAGCCACAGGCGCAACGCTTCACCCACGCCGTAGAGCGTCTCGTCGGCGCGCTCCCGCGCAGAACCGCGCGGGATCATCGTGACGAGACCGGTCCGGTAGCGCTGCGGTTCGATGGCGAAATAGATTGCGCCGGCAAGCACGAGCACGACGTCGACGGCACCTGCCGCCAGCGCCGCCGAGAGATTGGCGAGGCTGCTCAGCACCGAGGCATCGCCGATCAGCATGTGGACGCGCGTTTCCGCCCAGGCGGTGAAATCCCGGAAACCGAACGTACTCTCCATCGCCCTGGCGAGATCGGGCAGGCGTTCGACGAGTTCGCCGAGATCCTCCTGCACGCGCGAGCCGAGCAGATAGACAAACAATCCGGTGGCAGTTGCAATGATCGCGACCGTACTGAGCACGGCAACACGGTGACTGGCGCCGGTCAGGCGCTCCAGCAATCCCGACATGGAGAGGAGCAGGAGAGAAAGCAGCACCGCACCGAAGATCAGCAGCACCAGATTGTGCAATTGCCACAAAGCGATGACGAACAGGATGGCGGCGCCCGTGACGGCGATGACCGTCAGCGCCGGACCGCGCGTCGCGGCGTGAGGCAGCCACTCTACGGCTTCCTCTTTGGCCGCGGCTTTGCGGGTGCCCGTCTTATTGCGTCCCGACTGGAGGCTCATGCGGGACTCCCGGCATCGCGATGAAATACGGAGCGTGTCGGCGAAAACAGTCTCATTCTGCCATTCCCTGTTGCCTGTTGACGTCTGCCTTGACGGAAGGAGATTCCCCAAATGCTCCGACAGGCGCCCCGATGTGTGAACGCGCCGTGCCGTGATCTCGATCTCCAATGCGCAGAAAAAGCTGCAAGCGCAGTCGCGCCCGATCGGGACGCGACGATGCTGGCGCGGTTTTCATGTGAGGAAAGCCCGCCGCACAGGATTCAACGACCCCTGAAGTGAAAGGTTCCGCCACATCGCCGGAACGACGAGACCCAGCCGCGACCACACAGCTCGATGATCGCAGGTGCGCTTGGGGTGCAGGTACGTATCGGGTGTTTGTGGGACGAAAGGCCGTCGCGCGACCGGATTCGAGTTGTACCTCGCCGGAAGCTTTTTCCGACGACCGGAATCGCGTCAGACACTCAAGAGTGTAGAGGCGATGGCAACGACACCGACAAGGCCGATCACGAACATCAGCACATGCCAGCGATTGACCGGATTGGTCTTTATTTTCCTCGCACGGCTTGCCGGCCGCTTGCCGTGCCCGTCTGTCTCGTCGCGCCTTGTCATCTTCCTTTCCCCTGCATCTGGGGACGGCATCAGATGAATGGCGCCCCTACTGGTTGAACTACCGAGCAAGCCTGCCCGTTGTCCGGGTCAACCCCCTGAACCGCTTGAGGTTCCGAGGGAAATGCAACCAACCCACGCAATTCGGGTTGAGTCTCTATCGGACCATCGCGCTTGCTGCTGGAGTGCGGAACAAATGCTGCGCGCACGCGTGTAACAAACCGCCCGAAGCGGGTCTGCCCGAAACAACCCCGGAGGAAACAATGCCGCTGTTCATGAATGAAACCTGGTTGCCCCTGTCCGAGATCGGAGCGCGTCTGGCGCTCGCGACAATCTTGGGCGCAATTATCGGTTTCGAGCGTGAATGGCGGCAGCGGCCGGCCGGCCTGCGCACGCATGTGCTGGTCAGCATCGCCGCCGCGACGGCCGCCCTCCTCACCCTGGAACTTGCCCATCTGCCCGCCTTCGAGGACGACGCCGTGCGCCTCGATCCGGGGCGTCTTGTCGAGGCGGTGACCGGAGGCGTGGCGTTCCTCGCCGCAGGCTTCATCGTCTTCGCCAAGGGCCAGATTCATGGTCTCACGACAGGCGCCGGCGTCTGGCTCGTCGGCGTGGTCGGCCTCGCCTGCGGGCTGGGTCTTTGGCAGGTCGCCACCGCCGCGACCCTGCTGGGACTGATCGTGCTGGCCTTCCTCTGGGTCATGGAGGACCGCTTCATCGAGGGCAGCAGCAACAAGACCCTCGCGGGCGAGGAAACCGGAAAGGAGTAGGAAGATGAAAACATGCCTTGCAACTGTCTCGGCCGTGGCGCTGGTCGCCGGCCTGACCTTTCATTTGATACCCGCGCACGCGCAGGAAACGACCACGCCCAGCCTGTCCGTCCAGGATGAAGGCAATGATTGCGTCCAGCCCCTGGACTCGCCGGACGGCGCTTCGGGAGCGGATGAGCCTGACGCGGGATCGGACACGGTGGAACTGGAAGAATGCGACGGCGTGATCGCGCCGGCACCGAACGTCGACCCGTCGATCGTCATCCGCAAACCGGATCCCGATGTCGGCGAAATGCCGGTCATCCCGCCCGAGGAAGTGCCCCAGACCGGGCCGCAAGAATAGGCGCCAGGTGCACAGATCCCCTCGCCGCGAGGTTTGCCGCGCGAGCAACCGGATCGGTCGATTGCGATCAATTCCGGGAACCAAACGCCTCAACCGGCGTTTCCTTGTGGCAAACCGAAACCGGAGAACCGAGCGATGAATACCCATCAGGCATTCCCTCGCCAGTACGCCCCCCGCAGTGCTTTCGGGCCCTATTTCCATAACCGGAAATACGAGGGTTCACCCGCCGGACAGGCAATGTTCGCACTTGCCCTCGTATCGAGTTCGGCAATCGGCGTGGCGCTCTTCGCCGTTCTCGCATAAGGAAAAAATCACATGACGCTTTCGACCATTCTCATCATCGTGCTGATCCTGGTACTGCTGGGCGCCATTCCGGCATGGCCGCATTCGAGGGGATGGGGATACGGCCCCTCCGGCATTCTGGGACTGATCGTCGTCGTTCTCATCATCCTCGCCCTGATGGGCAGGATCTGACACGAGAGGATGCCATGAAAGGCGTTCTTCTCTGGCTCCTGGGCATACCGCTGCCCGCCATCATCCTGCTGTACCTGTTCGATTTCCTCTAGGAACGACCGACCGGAAATCCGACAGGAGCACGTAACGCATTCGATGCCTCGCCGTTCCCCACGGCGGGGCATTTTTCTTTTGTTTTCAAGGCGATTTAGTCGGAGATCGACAGGAACCATTCGCCGACGGCGGCGTTGAGGTGTCGTTAACGAAATCGGCCCGCCACTCAAGTGTCGCAACTCTCGAGGCGGACCGACGGTACGTCAGAACAGACATACAAGGGAGATAATATCATGTTCCGCACGCTTTTGACCACAACCGCCATCGTCGCCGTCATGCAGACCGGTGCGTTCGCGGCCGACAACCAGACCGGCGACGCCATGACGCCGACCCCGTTCTTCCAGGAAGACGGCAAATATGAGCGCCGCGTCGACGAACAGGGCTATTTCGAGATGGGCACGGGCCAGATTCTCGCCAACACCCTGATCGGCAAATCCGTCTACAACCGTTCGGCCGATGACGCCGAAGCGATCGGTGACGTCAACGACATCGTCATTTCGTCGAATGGCGACGCTGAAGCCGTGATCATCGGTGTCGGTGGTTTCCTCGGCCTCGGTGAAAAGGAAGTCGCCATCGACTTCAAGCGCGTCGGCTGGGTCGACCGTGATGGCGAGCGCTGGATCGTTGTCGATGCGACCAAGGAAGAGCTCGAGGCCGCACCGGCCTATGACCGTGCGCCGGCCAAGGAAGCTTCGTCCGAATCCGACGACACCATGACCACGGCCGCGAACCAGCAGTCGGGCGACGAGACGGTGAAACCCGTCGACCAGACGGAAGAAACTGCCCAGGTCGAGGAGCCTGCCAAGGACCAGACCCAGGCCCCGGCTGAAACCGCCGAGACGATGGATCACGAGAAGATGCAGACCGTCGAGCTTGCCTCGATCGCGGCCGATGAGCTGGATGGCGCCACCGTCTATGGCGAAAACCAGGAAGAGGTCGGTGAGATCACCGAAGTGATCGTCAACGATTCCGGCAAGGTCGAGTCCTTCGTCGTCGAGGTTGGCGGTTTCCTCGGCATCAACGCCAAGAGCGTTGCCGTCGACGCCGAGAACATCGACTTCCGCAAGACCGAGGACGGCGAACTCGTTGTGTTCACGCCGTTCACCGAGGAACAGCTTGAGCAGCAGGCTGCCTACAAGTCCGAGGACAAGGACGGCTACGAGAACATGAAGGCACCGCGCAGCTAATCCGGTTCCTTCGGAATAAAAAGGCCGGCCACCCCGTGGCCGGCTTTTTTCATGGAACGCCGACTTTCATGGAACTCCGGGCACCCCAATGCCGTTTAGCCCTGGAAGCAAGTCACGAAAGGAGATTTGATCATGGCACGCACATCCACCGCTACCGCCAATGGCTCGAATGAAGCCATCAAGAAGGATTTCGAGAAGCATGCCGGCCGCATCCGCCGGGATATTTCGGCACTGGCCGAATCCCTGACCGACGCCGGCAGCACGCTTGCCGATGACGCCAAAACCGGCGCCAACGCCAAGGCCGTCGAGCTGAAGAAGGCCTCCGACGAAACCATCCGTGAACTGCGCGCGCAGCTCGAATCGATCGAAAAGCAGATCGGCGGACAGGTTCGCGAACGCCCGATCACCGCGCTCGCCGCAGCCGCAGGCTTCGGCTTCCTGATCGCCATGCTGGCGCGCCGGTAATCGCCATGGGTCGCAACATGCCCCTCGGCATGATCGGATCGCTGGTGGCAGGCGAAGCCTCGTCATGGCTCGCACGGACCCGGCGCAAGGCGCTGTTCATGGCGCTCGCCGGGCTGCTTGCGCTGACAGCCTATGTGCTGCTCGTCACCGCCGGCGTTACCGCGCTTGCCGAAAGTTACGGCACGCCGATCGCGGCACTCGTCGCGGCATGCGCAATGATCGCCACGGCCATCGTCGTCGTCGCGATCCTGCGCTTCATCGAATGGCAACAGCGACGCAAGGCGCGCGAACGCCAGTCGCGCACAGCCCTGTACGCGACCGCCGCCGCAATCGCGCTGCCCTCGCTTATCCGCAGCAAGCCCCTTCTCCTGCTCGCCCTTCTCGGCGGCGGAGGACTGCTCGCCAGCGGGGTGCTTTCGGACAACGGCGAGGAAGCCTGAGCCGGGTTCCGACGCACGCATGAAATCGAACTCACCCGAAACCCGAGGAGATTTGACGTCATGAACAAGAAAGTCACCGTTCTCAAGACCAAGACCCATGTCGACAAGATGGACACGGGTCTCGAAGCAAAATATCGCGGCGAAATGTCGGAAGCGCTGACCGACATCCTGGCCGACACCTATCGGCTGACCATCAAGAGCCACATCTATCACTGGAACGTGGTCGGGCCGCTGTTCAAGCCGCTGCACGAGCTGACCGAGGAACATTACGGCGCCCTGTTCGACGCCGCCGACGTGATCGCGGAACGCATCCGCGCCCTCGGCCATTTGGCGCCCGAGCGCCTGGCCGACACCTCGAAATTCGCGCCGTCCGGTGCCTCGGTGAAGAATCTGACGGCCGGCGAAATGGTCGAGGATCTGATCACCGACCACGAGGCCGCGGTCCGCGCAATGCGCGAGGCCGGCGTCAAGGCCGACGAGAATGGCGATCTCGTTACCGCAGACATGCTGACGGCCCGTCTCACCTTTCACGAAAAGGCATTGTGGATGCTGCGGGCGCACGTCGCCTGAGCCCACACTTCCGGAGGGGAAGCGCAGGAAAGCCGGTCGCGACACGCGGCCGGCTTTTCTCGTTTTATGGAATTCATTGCAAGGCGGGGATCAGGCCGGAACGCGCAACAGCTTCAGTTCGCCCGGATGGATCTCGAAGGTGACCGAGGACGGCAGGTCGACCAGTTCGCCGTCGACGACGGCCTTGGCCTTGCGCCGCGTGCGCGGGAATTCGAAGGTCACGCGTTCCGCTTCCTCGAACCGTATGTCGGGATTGGCGCGCCAGGTGCCGAGCCCGATATCGATGAACATCCGGGCATTCGCGGCATTGCTGGCGGGCCGCGCGTAATAAACGCCAAGCTTGCCAGTCAGCAGGTCGTCGGCATAGGGCATGTGCCCCTCGCCGAAAGGATTGTTCGAGACGGCAAGCGAGGACAGCCGCAATCTCTGGCCATTGCCGTCGATGTCGAGATCGACGGGAAAGGAAGGCGGCCTGCGGATCGAATCGATCGCCGCCGAGATGGATGCACCGATCTTGCCCAGCCGCGACTTGAACTCTCGTTCCTCGCGAAGCTGGACCATGCGGGGCTGGAAGCCGACCGAATAGTGTAGCAGGAAGGGATGGTCGTTGGCCGTTGCGATATCGCCGTTGACGACCTCACCTCGGGCAAGGGCCTGTGCCGCGTCGTAAATTTCCAGCGGCACGCCGAGAGAACGCGCGAACAGGTTGAGCGTGCCGGCGGGGATGACCCCCATGGGTTTGCCGATCTTCCACGCCATCGCGCCCGCGCTTGAGACGGTACCGTCACCGCCGGCCACGATAACCACCTCGCTGCGATCGTCGCCGAACGCCGATTCCAGGGCGTCGGGCACGTCGGCGCCCTCGATGATCCTGGTCTCGACCGCGCGCCCCTCGGCCCCGAACGCCGACTCGACATGCCGGCGGTAGTCGTCGAGATCGGTCGTGCGCAGGGTCCCGCTGTCGGCATTGAGGATGACCAGTGAACGCATCGCGGCTGTCACTCTTTGTTGGGTTCTGTCAGAGAAACGGCCGCTTGACTTCCGGCGGCATGTCCCAGCCCGCAATGTCCTTCAGGCCCTCGCTGTCGAGCACCTCGCAGGAACGGTCGTGCCAGCGGATCAGTTTGCGGTCGGCGAGCTTCCGTAAGGTCTTGTTGGTGTGGACGACCGACAGGCCAAGCGTGTCGGCAACGTGCAACTGGGTAAGCGGCAGGAGCAATTTGGCCTTTTTCCCACCCATGCCAGTCTGTTTCGCCCGCAGGTCGAGCAGGGCGAGCAGATAGGCCGCGCGCTCCAGCGCCGAGCGGCGACCGACGCTCAGGAGGTTTTCATCGAGCAGACGTTCCTCGCGCGAGGCAATCCAGGTGATGTCGTATCCCAGCCCCGGGTGGCGATTGAACAGGTCCATCAGGCGCGTCCGCTCGAAGACACACAGCTTTGCCGTCGAAAGCGCCTCGACCGAATGCTGCATCTCCTTCATGAGGGAGCCTTGCAGCCCGACAAGATCGCCCGGCAGGACGAAATTGAGGATCTGACGGCGTCCGTCCTCAAGCGTCTTGTAGCGGAAGGCCCAGCCGTCGACCATCGTATAGAGATGCGCGCTGTGCGACCCCTCAAGAAACAGGGTCGCACCGGGATCGACATCAAGTTCGCCCGTCTTGAATTCGGTCATGAAAGCCGCCTCTTCCGCGGTGAACGCGCGGAAGGTATCGATCTTGCGAAGCGGACACTGACTGCACTTCACCCGTTCGACTTGCACGATCCTGCCTACCCTTCATGACGGCGGGCTTGTAACTAAAGCCTTGCCGGACCAACAGACCCGGCAAGATAGCATCACACCGCGAAAGAGCGCAAAGTGACGGGCGCCGATATCGCATCGGGTCCGTAGTCGTTTTCGCCGTCGATCTGGAGCAGTTCCTGCAGGCGCGAACGGGCGCGGCTCACACGGCTCTTGATGGTGCCGGTGCGACAGCCGCAGATTTCCGCAGCCTCCTCGTAGGAAAAGCCGGAAGCACCGACCAGAAGCAGCGCCTCGCGCTGGTCTTCCGGGAGTTCGTTCAGCGCCTCGGAGAAGTCCTGCAGGTCGAGCATGCCATACTGGCCGGGATGGACCGCCATGTTTTCGGTGAAATAGCCCTCGCTGTCCTGGATCTCGCGGCCCTTCTTGCGCATCTGGCTGTAGAACTCGTTACGCAGGATGGTGAAGACCCAGGCACGGATATTGGTGCCGGGCTTGAAGCTGCTCTGGGCACCCCAGGCCTTCAGAATGGCGTCCTGCACGAGATCGTCGGCGCGTTCGGAATTGCCGCACAGCGACACGGCAAAGGCACGAAGATTGGGCAACACCGCAAGCAGGTCGCGCTTGAAGACGTCGCCGGCGTCGTTCCCGGCCTTACTCATTGCCGCCGTCCTTCTTCGACTGCACGCGCTCTGCTTCGTCGAGCTGCTCGAGAAGGTCGAGGAACCGGTCGGGGATTCCCTCCTGCTCCACGGAACTGTAAAGTGCCTTGAGCTTGAGACTGATAATCTTGTTGGGATCGGTCTTTCCCCGACCGCCGCTGGTGGCTCGATCCGCATTCGGTTGTGGCATTTTCTTGTCACTCATTTCGTGTTCGATCCTCCAAAAACGCACACCGGGGAAAAAAGTTCCCGACCGACGGAACCAACTCTTTCGACAACCGTTATCATCGCGGATTGTCCGAAGCCATCATTCAGGGAGAATGGTATATGCCAATCGCTGCGCAAATCGCGCCTCACCTTCCCTACCTGCGCCGTTTCGCTCGCGCTGTCACGGGGTCCCAGTCCTCCGGAGATGCTTATGTAGCGGCGGTTCTTGAAGCCCTCATCGCGGATGTATCGATCTTTCCCGAGGCCTCGAACGACCGGATTTCACTCTACAAACTGTTTTCGACCCTGTTCGGTTCCATATCGATCAATCTGGGCGAAACTCAATCGCCCTTCGCCTGGGAACAGCGCGCAAGCGAGAATCTTCAGAACATAACACCACGCGCGCGCCAGGCATTCCTGCTCGCTGCCGTGGAGGGTTTCGACGAGGGTGCTGTGGGCGAAATTCTCGGCGCCGATCGCGTCGAGGTAGACCGCCTGCTCAAACAGGCATCCGGCGAGATTTCGCAACAGGTTGCGACCGACGTGATGATCATCGAGGACGAACCGCTGATCGCCATGGACATCGAGGAAATGGTGCTGTCGCTGGGCCACTCGGTAAGCGGCATCGCGCGCACCCATTCGGAAGCGGTGGAGCTGTTCAACGCCAGCAAGCCGAAAATGGTCCTCGCCGACATCCAGCTCGCCGATGGCAGCTCCGGCATCGACGCGGTCAACGAGATTCTGAAGACGGCCGATATCCCCGTGATCTTCATCACGGCGTTCCCCGAAAGGCTCTTGACGGGCGACCGGCCCGAGCCGGCGTTCCTCGTCACCAAACCCTTCAATCCGGAAATGGTTAAGGCCTTGATCAGTCAGGCCCTTTTCTTCAACCGGGCAGAGGCGCCGGCCCATTGAAAATATTGTCTCGAAACGGGAACCGGGTAAGGGGCAAGGCGTTGTATTTCCATCGACAACAGATGGAGAAAAACGATGCTCTATTACGCCCTGGTCTTTCTGGTAGTCGCGCTGATCGCAGGCGCGCTTGGTTTCGGCGGCATCGCCGGTGCTTCGGCCGGCATTGCCCAGATTCTGTTCTTCGTCTTCCTCGCCCTGCTGCTGGTCTCGGTCGTAGCCGGTGTCTTCAGGCGAACGTGACGGGTTCATCCCTACTTCCTCAAAAAAGGGTGGCTGTTTCCGGCAGCCACCCTTTTTATCGTCCAATCCCAGACGACACCTGACAAGCATCATGCCGTACAAACTGCCCACGGAAACCAGAGGAGCCCTGACGCCGCTTTTGCTGCTGGCATTGAAGTCCGCCAGCGTGGGCGTCGTCGTAAAGGGATCGGACGGCAAATGCCTCTACGCCTCGGGACTGCCCGACTATTTTCCCGCGCTCGACGTTGGCCAAATGGCCGACGAAACATTGTTTGACGACGACTGGCTGCCCTCCATGCGCGAAGCGCAGGATCAGGCACTGCAGGGCAACGAGCCGGTGACGCTGGAACTCTCGCGAACCACGAACAGCCAGTATTACACCTGCGAGTGTTCGGTACAGCGCTACGAGGCAGAGACGGAAGAGACCGGCGTCATCATCACCTTCGTCGACCTCACCAATGAGCGAAAGCGCGAGGATACGCTCAAGGCGCTGCTCAGGGAGGTCAGCCATCGCTCCAAGAACCTGCTCGCGATCATCCAGAGCATCGCGATGCAGACGGCGCTGAGTTCCGACGATCTCGAAACCTTTGTCAGCAGCTTTCGTGGCCGCATCGCCGCCTTGTCCTCCGCGCAGGACCTGGTGACCGATTCCAACTGGCGCGGCGCCATGTTCCGCGAACTGGTGGCGCGCCAGTTCGCACGCTATGTCGACGAAGACGACGAGCGTATCGAAATCAGCGGACCGGATTTCCTCCTGCTACCCAATGGCGCGACCCATATCGGCCTCGCCCTGCACGAACTGATCGTCAACGCCATTGGCTATGGTGCGCTGTCGAACGATGGCGGTCATATCCGACTCTCTGTTGCCAGCGGCGAGAACGGCATGTTCGAGATTTTCTGGGATGAGGATCCCGGCAGCAGTGCCGACCATGACGAGCCCGTCGAACCGGATGGCAAGCGGCATTTCGGCAGCACGGTCCTGCAGAGAGTGGTGCCCACCGCGCTTGAGGGGACGGCGGAATACTCGATCGAACCCGACCGCGTGCAATACCGGCTGCATTTCACGCCCTGACCCGTCGACGCGGGACCGAACGAGACCTGACCACACACTCCGGCCATGACAAGCAAAAAAGCCCGACACCGGGGGAGTGGTGTCGGGCTGTTTCCAGCTGGGGGACGAAGCTGGCGGGCTGCTTGGGGACGTCGGGCGGGTGGGGCAGCCATCCGGAAAACGCACGGACGGGGGATTGGTTCCCTTGGCGTGAACTTTTTTCGCGCGCTTTAAGTGCCGGTCGCGTCAGTGGCGGTCCAGCCAGGCGTCGATTTCGCGCTCGGCCTCGTCCTGCGCCTTGCCGTAGCGCTCCTGGAGCTTGCCGGCAAGCTGCTTGCGGTTGCCGTCGATGACGTCGAGATCGTCGCCCGTAAGCTTGCCCCATTGCTCCTGTACGCCACCCTTGAATTGTTCCCAATTGCCTTCGATCTGGTTCCAGTTCATGTCGGTCTCCTTTCATATCTCTGGCGGCACGTTGGCCGCGACGTGCATAAAACGTTCCGGCGCCGGCGAAGGTTCCGCACACCGCGCCACGTCTGCATTGTCATTTCTTAATTACGTCCGCCGGAAGGTCTGGTAATGATCGGCTTTTCCCGGAAAGCGCCTGTGCCGAAACAACTGCCCGTTCTTGTGTTTCTTGTGACCGCCGCGATCGGTCTGGTTCTACCCGTCGCTGCCTATCGTTCGGGTGCGCAGGCCAATTATCTGCGTTTCGAGCGACTGGCGGACGAGGCGGTGGACCGTATCTCGACGCGCATCACCCAACACATCTCGCTCCTGATCGCGACGCGCTCGCTGTTCGAAGCGCAGTCGGGCAATGTGAGCTATCGGCAGTTCGCTTCTTTCGTCGAACACCTCAACATTGACGGCACGTTCAACGGCATCCAGGGCATCGGCTACGCGGCTGTCGTGCCGCCTGACGGCGATGATTGGGTGCGCCAGCGCCTGCGCAACAATTACGGCATCACGCGCGGCCCCTTCCCGCAATCCTCCGAAGATCTGCGCACGGCGATCATCATGCTGGAGCCCGAGGACGAGCGCAATCGCGCCGCGCTCGGCTACGACATGTATTCCGAGAAGACCCGGCGCGTCGCCATGCAGGCCGCCATGCTGTCGGACGAGGCGCGCGCTTCCGACAAGGTGGAATTGCTGCAGGAGATCGAAGGCAAGAAGCAGGCCGGATTCCTGGTCTTCCTGCCCTTGCAGGCGAACCAGGGAGCGCCTTCGCCGGAAACCCCGGACGAGACGGTCGCGCCGCTCGGCTTCATCTACGCCCCCTTTCGTGCGGGCGACCTGATAGAGGCAGCGCTCAACACCAGCTCATGGCTCCCGGTGCATCTGGAGATCCACGATGGCGAACCGGACAAAGGGGATCTCCTCTTCAGGAGCACCACGAAAAAAGGGAACCAGGGCGAGTCCTACATGGTGCGTCGCCAGCTCGACATTGCGGGCCGGCAGTGGAGTGTGATGATCTCGCCTTCGACCGGCTTCCAGGAAGGCACCGAAACCGGCATCGCGCTGCTGCTGGGCGCGATCTCGCTGCTGATGGCCGCCGCGCTGGCCGTCTCCATGCGCGCCCAGATCAAGGCGCTCGACGCATCGCGCGAGGTCATCAAGGTCAGCGAGGCCGCCGCCGCGCAGAAGGATTTCCTGCTTCAGGAAATGAAGCACCGCATCAAGAACTCGATCGCCCGCGTACTCGCCATCGCGCGCCAGACCGCCAACCATTCCGAATCGCTTCAGGAATTCACCGAATCCTTCACCAACCGGCTGCAGGCAATGTCGGCGTCGCAGGACATCCTGACCCATTCGCACGGGCAGAAGGCTGACCTCAACGATCTGCTGCAGGCAGAATTGCAGCAGGTCTTCGGCGACGATTTCGACGGAAAGTCGTGCACCGGCGCGAAGCAGCAATTGGGTATCCGCACGACCCAGGCACTGGCGCTCGTCTTTCACGAACTGGCGACGAACGCGCTCAAATATGCACGCATGGACGAGACCGGCAGCCGTCTCGACATCGACTGGCGAAGCGGTGCGAACGGCAAGTCGCTGGCAATCGACTGGCGGGAAAACAGCGCGGCATTCAGGAATGCGGAAGAGACCGACGCGCAGGACACGAATGGCGGCGGCTTCGGAACGAAGCTGATGCGTTCGCTTGTCGAAGGGGAACTCTCCGGCCGCCTCGCGCGGGAAATGACCCGCGACGGACTTCACGTCCGCATCGAGGTCCCCAACCCGCTCGCATGACCGCTTCGCAATGCCGGCTCCACCAAAGGCCACCCGCTTCATAGCGCCTGCGTGAACGTCACCGACACAATTTGCCATGGCGCGCCGGTGCCTAAACGATGTAACGATGACGCCTGCCAGTTCATCACCCCCGTTCATCACCCCCGTTCATCGCCAACGTCAAACTAGGAACTTCAGAATTGTTTTCCGTACTCAAGCCAGTCCCGCCCGATCCGATCCTTTCGATTTCCGCGACCTACAATGCCGACCCGCGCACCGATAAGCTCGACCTCGGCGTCGGCGTCTATCGCGACGAGGACGGCAACACGCCGATCCCGGCCGCGGTAAAGGAGGCCGAAAGGCGGATCATCGCGGAGCAGACGACCAAGACCTATCTCTCGCCGACCGGCAACCCGGCGTTCAACGAGGCGATGACGAAACTCGTCCTGGGCGATGCGCTGGACGAAGAGCGCACCTGCGCCGTCCAGACGCCCGGCGGCACCGGCGCCGTCCGCTTGCTGTTCGACATGGTCAAACTCGCCAACCCCGACGCGACCGTGTGGCTGAGCGACCCGACCTGGCCCAACCACAAGCCCATGGCCGGTTCGGCCGGCCTGAAGACGGCGGTCTATCCCTATTACGACAAGGCCGGCGGCGCGCTTCACTTCGATGAGATGATGACCGCGCTCGACGCCATCGCGCCGGGCGATGTCGTGGTCCTTCATGGCTGCTGTCATAACCCGACCGGCGCCGATCTGAACGTTTCGCAATGGGAGGCAATCGCCGACCTGCTCAATGCGAAGGGCGCCCTGCCTCTTGTCGATTTCGCCTATCAGGGCCTTGGCGACGGCCTCGACAAGGACGCCGAAGGCGCGCGCCTCCTCGCCGGCAAATGCAGGGAAGTGCTCATCGCGGCTTCCTGCTCGAAGAATTTCGGTCTCTATCGCGACCGGGTCGGCGCGGCGATCATGATCGCCGCCACGCCCGAGGAGAGCAGGAACGCCTTCGGCAATGCCGGCATCATCGCGCGCTGCACCTATTCGATGCCGCCCGATCCCGGCGCCGCCATCGTTGCGCGGATCCTCACCGACGACGCCTTGCGCGCATCCTGGATGGAGGAACTGGAGGCGATGCGGCTGCGCATCACCGACCTGCGCCGGCAACTGGCCGATGCGCTGCGCCTTAAGCTGAACTCGGACCGCTACGACTTTCTGGCGGGCCAGAAGGGCATGTTCTCGCTTCTAGACCTCGAGAACGATGGCGCGAAGACGCTCGCCGCGGACCACGCGGTCTACATGCCGGCAAGCGGCAGGGTCAACATGGCCGGCCTGCGCACCTCTGCCATTGAAATGGCGGCGTCGAAAATCAGCAAGGTGCTGGTAGACTGATCCCGCATTCCAGGACACAGGGGTAATCCACAACGGCGAAAGGGGAGGCAAAAACTCCCCTTCTTGCCGTCCCGGCCCCGGCTCTTCCGAAACGGGCGAGTTGCACCGCAAACCTGCAACCGGTGGTTTATGAATGCGGGAAAACCGGCCCAAAATGCTTGAATAACGGCAATACAATCGTGGTTTACAGTAAAAAAACTTGCTTCCGCGTCGACCAGCGGACGACTATCGTATTAGCTTGTCTTCAGGTTGATAGGGGCAGTCTTGAATTCCACAGGCCGAACGACAATCAGTTTACTTGGCTCTTTTCGGGTAATGTCTCCGAAGGGGACTGACATTACGCCTCGAAGTCAGAAAGCGCGGGCAATCCTCGCGCTGATTGCAACGGCAAAACATCACCAACGCAGTCGCTCCTGGCTCTGTGCCAAATTGTGGAGCGACCGGGACACCATACGCGCCTATAACAGCCTGCGGCAGGATTTGCGCGACATCCGCAAGAGCTTCGGCGAGGATTGCGACGACATCATCGCCATCGAACGGCTCACGGTCCGTCTCAACAGCGAGAACGTGCTGGTCGATCTCGATCACTTTGACGATCCCTCGCCCGATTTCCCGATCCCCACGAAAGGCGAATTCCTCGAAGGCATCGACATAAGGGACGAGGAGTTCGAGGATTGGCTGTCGCTTGAGCGCGCCCATGTCGCCGACAGGATCGCCAACGCTACGAACCCGGAAACCCGCCCGCAGCCCGTCGCGGACAAGGACCCGGCCCAGCCCTTCCTCGCCGTCATGCCGGTCGAGAACCAGTCCGATCTGGGAATCGAGGACTACGTGGTTGACGGGCTGACCTGCGAACTGGTCGAGAACCTCGCGAAGATAAAATGGATGGCGACGATCGCCTATTCGTCGTCCCACGCCTTTCAGAACTCCGGCGTCTCGGCGATGCGGTTCGGCGAGGCGCTCGACGCCGACTATGTCGTGGTCGGGAGAATTCGCAAGAGCTCCAAACGCAACGTGCTGTTCTTCGAACTCATGGACGCCAGATCCTCCAGGATCGTCTGGTCGTCCTCCTACGAACTGCCCGATCCGATCGCCGACATCGACATATCGGCGACCGCATTCGAGATCGCGGGAAACCTCGACAGCGGCATCAGCCAGGCCGAACAATTGCGCGCCAAAGCGCTGCCGCCGCACGAGACCGCCATACGCGATCTGATCTGGCGCGGCCGCTGGCATCTCAACCAGCTCAGCCGGGTCGACGCGGCAAGGGCCGAGCAGTGCTTTCTCGATGTGCTCGAGCAGGACCCGCACAACAGCGAGGCCTATTTCCAGCTCGCCTGGTCGAAACTGTGGAACACCTGGGCCAGCCGTGGTTCGCGCGACCAGATGTTCCATGTCCGCGAAATGGGCTTGAAGGCCATCCGCTTCAACAGTTCCGACGCACGTGGCTTCTGGCTGGTGGGCACGGCCGAATCCTGGCTCGGCAACTGGAACACGGCGCAATCCTACGTGGCCGAGGCGATCGAGATCCAGCCGAGCCTGGCCATCGCCCACGCCCAGTACGGCTCGACCTACATCCTGATTTCAAAGCCCGAAGAAGCGCTGGAACCGCTCCAGAGAGCCCTGCGCCTCAGCCCGCGCGATCAGCAGAAATTCTACATGCTGGGTGAACTGGCGATGGCCCACTGGATGCTGGGCGACCACAGCGAGGCGGTCTCCTGGGCAGATCAGTCGATCATGCTGAGACCGAAATACTGGTACGCCCACGCCGTGCGTTACCTGGCCCTTTCGTCCCGGGGCAATGCCGACGATGCACGTCAGGCCAGGGACGATTTGTTCCGGGCCAGGCCGAATATTAGTGCCGACGACATTCTCTGGTTGCCGTTCAAGGACCGCGACTTCGTCAACGCGATGGCCGAGCGCCTTGGCCTCGGCATCGAAGGAAACATGGATAGAGCCGAAAGAGTTTTCTAACCCCGGGGGTCTGGAACATGTCT
>JBHIWX010000010.1:0-65511 GCA_041987205.1 Rhizobiaceae bacterium
GGCATGGTCATGCAGCTGCCGGAGCGCGACAAGTTGTCGATGTCGCTGGAGCAGATGACCTCGCGCCTCGCCATCATGATGGGCGGCCGCGTCGCCGAGGAGCTGATCTTCGGCCGCGAGAATGTGACCTCGGGCGCTGCTTCCGACATCGAGCAGGCGACGCGCCTGGCCCGCATGATGGTGACGCGCTGGGGCCTGTCGGAAGAGCTCGGCACGGTCTCCTACGGCGAGAACCAGCAGGAGGTTTTCCTCGGTCATTCGGTGGCGCAGCAGAAGAACGTTTCGGAAGCCACCGCCCAGAAGATCGATACCGAAATCCGCCGGCTGATCGACGAAGCCTACAAGTCCGCGACCTCCATCCTGACCAAGAAGAAGAAGGATTGGGAGACGCTGTCGCAGGGGCTGCTCGAATACGAGACGCTTTCTGGCGACGAGATCGCCGGCCTCATCGCCGGGCGCAAGCCCTCGCGCGACCAGGGCGACGATACGCCGCCCTCGCGCGGTTCGGCCGTCCCGGCGGCCGGTTCGCAGAAGAAGAAAAAGTCCGACGGCAAGGAAGAGCCCGATGCCGGCGGCATGGAACCGCAGCCAGGCTGATACCGGCTTCGAAGTTTTCTTATAGCCAGACAGAAAACCCCGCCGGGCCGCCGGCGGGGTTTTTGTTTGTGTCGATCGGACGTGATTGTCAGGCGACGGATCGACGGCGCCGCGCGGGCATGACCGCCGTACCGAAGACGCGGTCCCAGAATGCGGTGACGATGCCGAAATTGCCTTCCTCGCTGTGGTGGTGATGCAGCGCGTGGTGGCGCCGCAGGCCGTAGAGCCAGGTTCCCGGCGCCGGGTTCCAGTGGTGCACGGCGTGGTGCACCAGCATGTAGGCCATGTAGCCGGCCAGAACGCCGCTGGTGAAGGCCTGCGCCGCCTGAGCATGGACGAAGAACAGCGGCAGGAAGGCGAGGGCAAAGATGGTCGCGATCATCACGACCGGCGGACCGCCGATAAAGGCGTCGGGTTCAGCGTGATGCCTGTCGTGCAGTTCCCGGAAGACGGGGACTTCATGGTAGAGGACGCGGTGGACCCAGTATTCCGCCAGCGTCCAGGCAACGAGGCCGACGGGCAGCATGACCGTCCAGACGGTGAGATCCGCCATGTCGCCCGCGCTCAGTGCCGGCAGGATGCCGATGGCCGCCAGCGCCAGCATGGCCAGGCCGGCAAGGAAGAAATCCGCGTAATAGGCAATCGCGTTGAGGTGCATGGCCGTCGCTCTTGGTGAGACCGGAAGTCCCGCGCAACAACACGGCCAATGCAACATTCGGATTACAGTTTCGTGTCAGTTCCAACTCGTGGCATGCGGCACAATCGCCCAATCGCGCAGCTGTGTGCTGCCGATTCATTCCAGCAGCGCGCCGCTCGACTTGCGGGAGCTTCGATCCTGCAGGCGTGTAAATGCGAAGAGGGCATAGGCCCGCAGATCGGATCGGATGTTGGCGCGCGTTTCGTCGTCTTCGGTGACGAGGTAGAGATCGACCAGGGTCGACATCACGGTCTGCATCACGAGCAGATGGCCCGGCCCCATGATGGCGTTGCCGATGCCGTAGCGGCGCAGGAAAGGGGTGAGGATTTCGTCGGCAACGTCGCCGGCGTCCCGGGCGCGATCGTCGGCGACGGGGCGCAGGCGCTGCATTTCGCGCAGCAGGGGCGAGTGGGCGGGAATGTCCTCGGCACCGGCCAGGTAACAATCGATCATGGACAGGATGGCGACTTCCGGGTCGAGCATCGGGTCCAGCTCGGCCAGATGTTCGACACAGCGCTTTCCGATACGCTCGACGGTCGCGTCATAGGCGGCGAGCAGCAGGGCTTCGCGGTTGGGGAAGTAGCGGTAGATCGTGCCGACGGAGACGCTGCTCATCGTCGCAACCCGCGTGGTGGTGATCGCGTCGCAGCCTTCGCTCGCGACCAGTTTTTCGGTGATCTCGAGCAGCACCTCGCGCGTGCGCAAGGCGCGCCGCTGCCTGGGGCCTGACCGGGATGTCTCGGACTGGCGGGACGCGTTGCTTTCCGATTGCTCCATGGAAAGTGAAACTATTTCATTTTTCTTGACACTACCATCCCCGCATCGCAAGTTTGCTGAAATTGTGATTGGGGAGATCATCATGCGCATTCTTGCCCTGGCGGCGCCACTGGCCGCGATTACCGTTCTGGCCGCAGGGGCGGCATCGGCAGCCGACATCGCGGTGCGGCCGGGCCCCAATGCGGCCGAGGAACTGGCAGAAGCGCTGATCGGGGCCGAGGAGGGCGACACGATCTGGCTCGGCTTCGGCCGGTACGAACTGACCGACGGGCTGTCGCTCGATGCCGATGGCGTATCGGTGCGCGGCATGGGGCCGGATGCCTCGATCCTCTCCTTCACGAACCAGCAGGGCAGCGGTGAAGGCCTTCTGGTGACGTCCGACCGGGTGGTGCTGACCGGCTTCGCCGTCGAGGACGCCAAGGGCGACGGCATCAAGTCGAAGGGCTCCGACCAGATCACCTTTACCGACCTCAGGGTCGAGTGGACCAACGGACCGGATGCAAGCAATGGCGCTTACGGAGTCTATCCGGTGTCGTCGAAGAACGTGCTGATCGACAATGTGATCGTGCGCGGCGCATCGGATGCCGGCATCTATGTCGGCCAGAGCGACAACATCATCGTGCGCAACTCGACCGCCGAATACAATGTGGCGGGCATTGAGATCGAGAACTCCTTCCGGGCCGATGTCTACGGCAACACGGCGAAGCACAACACGGGCGGCATCCTGATCTTCGACCTGCCGAACCTGCCGCAGCAGGGCGGACACGACATCCGCGTCTTCGACAATGACGTGACCGAGAACGACACCGCCAATTTCGCGCCGAAGGGCAACACCGTGGCGATGGTGCCGAAGGGCATGGGCATCATGGTGATGGCCAACCGCAACGTGCATGTCTTCAACAACCGGCTCGACAAAAACGATACGGCGCATGTGCTGATCGCCGCTTATCCGGAAGACTACGAGGACGACAATTACATGTTCGTGCCGCGCGGCGTCTATGTCCACGACAACAGCTATGGTGAGGGCGGCGGTGCGCCGGACGGCGAAGTCGGCGCGACGATCTCGAAATATTCCGGCACGCCAGTGCCCGACATCGTGTGGGACGGCGTGACCCGCATCCCGGAATGGCTCTCCTGGACGGCGCCGGAGAACAAGGTCTATGTCAGCGAGGCAGACGGCACGAGTTTCGTCAATCTGAAGATGCTGTCGCAGATCATCCTGCCCTGGTCGACCACGCCGGATACCGACATCTCGGCCTACAAGGGCAGCCTGCCCGAGCCGGCACCGGTCGTCCTGCCGCAGGACAAGACGTCCTAGGCGATCGGCGATGCTTTCCCGGCGCTTCCTTGCGCGGCTTGCCGCACCGGTGTTTCTGTTTGCCGGCCTGCTGAATGCCGGTGCCCCGGCCGGGGCCGCCGACTATCCGGCGATCCTCGTCGACAAGCCGCCGAAACGTCTTAGTGCCTATGGCTTCTTCGAGGGTTTGGCCAAGGGCACCGGCATTTCGAAGCCGGCGGAGGGCATCGTCGAATATGATCTGATCACGCCGCTATTCTCCGATTTTGCCGTCAAGACGCGGCATGTCCATGTGCCGGAAGGCCAGGCGGCGATCTACAGCGAGAAGGAAGCGTTCGATTTTCCCGTCGGATCGGCGCTGATCAAGACCTTTGCCTTTCCGGCCGATTTTCGTCGACCGGACGAGGACATCAGGCTGATCGAGACCCGTGTCCTGTTGCGCCACGAGGATGGCTGGCAGGCCATGGCCTATGTCTGGAACGCGGACCAGACCGACGCGGAACTGAAGATCGCGGGCAAGCGGCTCGACTTGTCCTTTGTCGACATGAAAGGCGAGGCCGTCTCGTTTTCCTACGCCGTGCCGAACAAGAACCAGTGCAAGGGGTGTCACGCGATCGATGGCGAGATCACGCCGATCGGGCCCAAGGCGCGCAATCTGAACCGCGATTTCAGCCACGGTTCGGACGCGGCTTCCAATCAACTTGCATGGTGGGCCGATCATAGCCTGCTCGAGGGCCTTCCGGAGAGCGGAGTGCAGCAGGCGGCAAACTGGCTCGACGCGGACGCTTCGCTCGATCTGCGGGCGCGTACCTGGCTTGACGTCAATTGCGCGCACTGCCACCGCCCGGAAGGGCCGGCCTCCAATTCCGGCCTGTTCCTCACCTTCGATGAGCCGAACCCGGTAGCGCGCGGCATCGGCAAGCGGCCGGTCGCGGCGGGTCGCGGGGCGGGCGACAACCAGTTCGACATCGTGCCCGGTCATCCCGAGCGCTCGATCCTGATCACCCGCGTCGAAAGCACGGAGCCCGGTGTGATGATGCCGGAGCTTGGCCGCGCGCTGACCGACGAACGTGCCGTTGATCTGCTGCGGCAGTGGATTTTGACGCTGCGTTAAGGATGACGGTGCGAAACCGCCTGTCCATGCGGCCGGAACGCACCCGATTGCGAGTGTTTCAAGGCTTTTGTAACACAATCGAACATTAATTGACGTTTTCCCCGGGCCGTGTTGTGGCAATGAAGTCCACCTGTCAGGCGATTCCCGGGGGAGGGGGCCTGATCTTTCGGGCGGGAACGGATCTTAATCATGAGCAAGGCCAAGCGCGGCTATTTCGGTACCGACGGTATCCGGGGCACAGCCAATCAATCGCCCATGACGGCGGAAATCGCAATGAAGGTGGGCATGGCGGCAGGCGTCGCCTTCCGGCGCGGCGACTATCGCCATCGCGTGGTGATCGGCAAGGATACTCGGCTTTCGGGCTACATGATCGAGAATGCGCTGGTCGCCGGATTCACCGCCGCCGGAATGGATGTGTTCCAGCTCGGCCCGGTTCCGACGCCGGCGGTCGCCATGCTGACGCGCTCGATGCGCGCCGATATCGGCGTGATGATCTCGGCCTCGCACAACGCCTTTCAGGACAATGGCATCAAGCTGTTCGGCCCGGACGGATACAAGCTCTCCGATGAGATCGAGGCGCAGATCGAAGGCCTGATGAACCGCGACCTGTCGCGCGAGATGGCGCCCTCCTGCGACATCGGACGGGCCAAGCGCGTCGACGGCGTGCGCGACCGCTACATCGAATTCGCCAAGCGCACCCTGCCCAGGGAATTGTCGCTGGAAGGAATGCGCGTCGTGGTCGACTGCGCCAACGGGGCCGCCTACCGGGTGGCGCCGGAAGCACTGTGGGAACTCGGTGCGGAAGTGGTCGCCATCGGCGACGAGCCGAACGGCATCAACATCAACCGCGATTGCGGTTCGACCGATACCGCGCTCTTGCGGCGCAAGGTGCACGAGACGCGGGCCGATATCGGCATCGCGCTCGACGGCGACGCCGATCGCGTGATCATCGTCGACGAGACGGCCAACGAAATCGACGGCGACCAGATCATGGCGGTCATTGCCGAATACTGGCAGTCGATGTCGCGGCTTTCCGGCGGCGGCATCGTCGCCACGGTGATGTCCAATCTCGGGTTGGAGCGTTTCCTGTCCGAACGCGGCCTCAATCTGGAGCGTACCAAGGTCGGCGACCGATACGTGGTCGAGCAGATGCGCGCCGGCGGTTTCAACATTGGCGGCGAGCAGTCCGGCCATCTCGTGCTGTCCGATTTCTCCACCACCGGTGACGGTCTCGTCGCCGCGCTGCAGGTGCTGGCCGTGGTCAAGACGTGGGAACGTCCGGTCTCCGAGGTCTGCCGCAAGTTCGAGCCGGTGCCGCAGATCCTCAAGAATGTTCGCTATGCCAACGGCATGCCGCTCGACAATGCCGAGGTCAAGGAAGCGATCAGCGAGGGCGAGCATCGGCTGGGCAAATCCGGTCGGCTGGTCATCCGCCCGTCCGGCACGGAGCCGCTGATCCGCATCATGGCGGAGGGCGACGACGAAGGGCTGATCACGGCCGTCGTCGACGACATCGCAGGCGCCGTCTCCCGTTCGGCTGCCTGAGGCGGGCTCCGCGCCCGCAAGGCTCTCGACCCCGCGCGTCCGCGATTCATTCCAAAGATTAACAAGTAATTGCGCAAGAATCCGCGCTGGCTTTTCTTGTTCATCATTCGTTAACCATTTTTCTTAGGGTTAAAAACTACGGTTAAGCGCGCCTTAACCTTTGCCGCGCAATATCCCCGACAACCGAAAGAACCCTTGCCCCCAGATGTTGCTCCCGGGGCCGATAAGGGAAGGAAGTTGTCATGGGAATCCTCAGTGGAAAGTTCAGGAAGCTTTCGCTGGCTGTCGCGGGGCTGATCCTGTCCGGGTCCGCGGCTCTTGGCGCGGACATCATCGAGCCGCCGGTCTATGCACCACCCGAGGTCGTTCCGCCGATGGTCGGCGGCTGGTACCTGCGCGGCGATATCGGCATGAGTAACCAGAAACTGCATGGCGGTCTCGACAATGCCCTGTTCGACACCACCGACAACTTCCAGTTCCTCGATTCGGGCACCTTCTCCAGTGCGCCGACCTTCCAGGTCGGTATCGGTTACCAGTTCAACGACTGGCTGCGCACGGACGTGACCGCCCAGTATCGCGGCAAGGCGAGCTTCGCGGGGCTGGACCGCTATTCGTGCCCGGGCACCGACGGCGTCTGCGATGACGACCCGGACACCTGGGACGGCACCAACGACTACACGGGCAAGAAGTCCGAATGGCTGTTCATGGCCAACGCCTATGTCGATCTCGGCACCTGGAGCGGCATCACGCCCTATGTCGGCGGTGGTATCGGCGCCTCGCGCAACACGATTTCGAGCTTCCGGGACGTCAACGTTCCGGCCGGTGGCGTGGCCTATGGCAGCACGCATTCGGAGTGGAACTTCGCCTGGGCGCTGCATGCGGGCCTCGGCTTCCAGGTCACTGATCGCGTGACGCTCGATCTGGGCTACAGCTATCTGCATCTGGGCGACGCGCAGTCGGGCGACCTGATCGCCTATGACGGCACGAACGACATCAACAACCCGATGAAGTTCGAGGATCTGACCTCGCACGACTTCAAATTCGGCATGCGCTACGCCTTCTGAGTTCGGGAGGTCGCGGGGACGGGTTCGCCGTTTCCGACCTCCAGGCGGGCATCCAACGCAAACGGGCGACGGGAATTTCCCGCCGCCCGTCTTGTCATGTGCCGTCGAAAAACGCGGCACGCCGAAAAATCTGTCGTCATCAAAAAGTCGCTTGACGCCCCATCAGCGCGGGCGTAATCCCGCCCGTGGGACACCCCTCCCCAACGAGGGGCAACTATCTGTAAGGGTAGATGACATGACAGATATCTCCATGCCGGACGTGCGTCCGGCCAATCCCCGTTTTTCTTCCGGCCCATGTGCGAAGCGACCCGGCTGGTCGCTCGAAGCGCTTCATGACGCGGCACTCGGGCGTTCCCACAGAGCCAAGATCGGCAAGACCAAGCTCGCGCAGGCGATCGACCTGACGCGCGAGGTCCTTGGTGTGCCGGACGACTACCGGATCGGCATCGTGCCGGCGTCCGACACCGGCGCTGTCGAGATGGCGCTGTGGTCGATGCTCGGCGCGCGCGGCGTCGACATGCTCGCCTGGGAAAGCTTCGGTTCGGGCTGGGTCACCGACGTGATCAAGCAGCTCAAGCTCGACGATGCGCGCAAGTTCGAGGCGCCCTATGGCGAACTACCCGATCTCGGCAGGATCGATTTTTCCCGCGACGTGGTCTTCACCTGGAACGGCACGACCTCGGGCGTTCGCGTGCCGGACGGCGAGTGGATTGCGGCGGACCGCGAGGGCCTGACCATCTGCGATGCCACTTCGGCGGCGTTTGCGCAGGAACTGCCCTTCGAAAAGCTCGACGTTGTCACCTTCTCCTGGCAGAAAGTGCTGGGCGGCGAGGCCGCGCATGGCATGCTGATCCTGAGCCCGCGCGCCGTCGAGCGGCTGGAGAGCTACACGCCTTCATGGCCGCTGCCGAAGATCTTCCGCATGACGAAAGGCGGCAAGCTGATCGAGGGCATCTTCAAGGGCGAGACGATCAACACGCCCTCCATGCTGGCGGTTGAGGACTATCTCGACGCGCTCATCTGGGCGAAGGGGCTCGGCGGCCTCGAGGCACTGATCGCGCGCGCCGAGGCCAATCTAGGCGTCATCGAGGCGTTCGTGGACAAGTCGCCCTGGCTCGGCTTTCTCGCGAAGACCGAGGAAACGCGCTCCAACACCTCCGTGTGCCTGTCGATCACCGATCCCGACATCGCCGCGCTCGACGCGGATGCGCAGGCGGCGTTCGCCAAGGGCATGGTCTCGGCGCTCGAGGCCGAAGGCGTCGCCTTCGACATCGGCGCCTACCGCGATGCACCTCCGGGCCTTCGCATCTGGACCGGCGCCACGGTCGAGGTAACCGATCTCGAAGCGCTGATGCCCTGGCTCGACTGGGCCTATCGGCGCCAGAAAGCCGGCCTGAAGCAGGCCGCCTGATCCGGAAAGGCCGCCGACCGGGACTGGTTCCGGCGGCCACCGTTCCCGTTCCCCATCATCACCAGGAGGCCTGAAATGGCACCTCGCGTACTCGTCTCCGACAAGCTGTCGGAAACCGCTGTCGACATCTTCCGCCGCAATGGCGTCGAAGTCGACTATCTGCCGGACGTCGGCAAGGACAAGGAGAAACTCGCCGAGATCATCGGCCAGTATGACGGTCTCGCCATCCGCTCGGCGACCAAGGTCACCGAAAAGCTGATCGGCTTTGCCGACAATCTGAAGGTGATCGGCCGGGCCGGCATCGGCGTCGACAATGTCGATATCCCGGCGGCGAGCCGCAAGGGCATCATCGTGATGAACACGCCCTTCGGCAATTCGATCACCACGGCCGAGCACGCCATCGCGCTGATGTTTGCCGTTGCCCGTCAACTTCCCGCCGCCGACACCTCGACGCAGGCCGGCAAGTGGGAGAAGTCGAAATTCATGGGCGTCGAGATCACCGGCAAGACGCTGGGCGTGATCGGCTGCGGCAATATCGGCTCGATCGTGGCCGCGCGCGGGCGTGGCCTCAGGATGCGGGTGATCGCCTTCGATCCCTTCCTAAGCCATGAACGTGCCGACGAGATGGGTGTCGAGAAGGTCGAACTCGACACGCTGTTCGAGCGCGCCGATTTCATCACGCTGCATGTGCCGCTGACCGACAAGACCCGCGCGATCATCGACAAGAAGGCGATCGCGAAGATGAAGGACGGGGTGCGCATCATCAACTGCGCCCGCGGCGGTCTCGTCATGGAGGCCGATCTCGCCGAGGCCATCAAGTCGGGCAAGGTCGCCGGCGCCGGCTTCGACGTTTTCGAGGTCGAGCCGGCCACGGAGAGCCCGCTCTTCGGCCTGCCCAACGTGGTCTGCACGCCGCATCTGGGTGCCTCGACCAACGAGGCGCAGGAAAACGTCGCGCTGCAGGTCGCCGAGCAGATGAGCGATTACCTGATCAACGGCGCGGTCTCCAACGCGCTCAACATGCCGTCGATCTCGGCCGACGAGGCGCCGAAGCTGATGCCCTTCGTCAAGCTCGCGGAATATCTGGGCGCGTTTGCCGGCCAGGTCACCGAATCGCCGATCCAGCGCATCGAGATCATCTATGATGGCGGCGTGGCGGGGATGAACACCAAGGCGCTGACCAGCGCGGCGATCGCCGGGCTGATCAAGAGCCAGGTGTCAGACGTCAACATGGTCTCGGCGCCAATCATGGCCAAGGAGCGCGGCATCCTCGTTTCCGAGACGACGCAGGACAAATCCGGCGTGTTCGACAGCTACATCAAGCTGATCGTCACGACGGAGCGCCAGGAGCGCTCGGTCGCCGGCACGGTGTTCTCCGACGGCAAGCCACGCTTCATCCAGATCAAGGGGATCAATCTCGACGCCGAGATCGGCCGCTACATGATCTACACCACCAATGACGACATGCCCGGCATCATCGGCACGCTGGGCTCGGTGTTCGGCGGGGCGGGCGTCAACATCGCCAACTTCCAGCTCGGTCGCGACACGCCCGGCGGCAATGCCATCGCGCTGCTCTATCTCGACTCGCCGGTCGAGCCTGCGGTGCTGGAAAAGCTGATGGGGTCGGGCATGTTCAAGCAGGCCAAGCCGCTGGAATTCGACGTGGGCTAAGCCAAACGCGGGCGTGGCGGCAAGTCAGTCCGCCACGCCGACCGCTCAGTCTTTCACGCCGGCCGCTCTGGCCGGCGTTTTCTTGTTGCGCTGGGATATCCACACGCCGCCGACAACGAGGACGAGTGCGACGGCATGGTAGAAATGGAAGGTTTCGCCCAGCAGCAGCACGGCCATGCCGGCAGTGAAGATCGGCACGAGGTTCATGAAGATGCCGCCGCGATTGGAGCCGAGCGACTCCAGCCCCCTGATCCACAGCACCTGCGCGAGGATCGCCGGCAGCGTTGCGGCATAGATAACCACGCCCCAGCCCATGGCATCGGGTGGCAGCAGTTTGCCGGTGCCGAATTCCCATGCCGTGAAGGGCAGGGAGGACAGCAGAGCGAAAAAGGCGAACACGGCAACCAGGCTCAACCAGTGCAGGTCGTCGGGCTTGCGCACCAGATAGGCGGTGTAGGCACCATAGGCGAAGGAGCCCGCCAGTACGTAGGCGTCGCCGATATTGATGTGCATGTCCGATAGTCGCAGCAGGTCGCCCTCGGTCGACGTCAGAATGACGCCGACCATCGTCAGCGCGAACCCCAAAAGCTGCATGGAGGTCGAGCGCAGTCGGAAAAGCATGAAATTCAGGAGATACACCATAAGCGGCGTGCCTGCCTGGATGATGGCCGCATTGATCGAGGTCGTGTAGTTCAGTCCGAGATAGAACAGGTTGTTGAACAGCATGAAGCCGACGGCGCCCATCACCGCGAGGTAGGGCAGGTTGGCGCGGATGACCGGCCAGTCGCGACGCAGCATCGGGCGCGCGATGGCGATCAGCAGGGTGGTGGCGACGAGCCAGCGCAGGCTGGTCAGCAGAAAGGGCGAGATGTGCCCCGCCGCCAGCCTGCCGGCGGTTGCGTTGCCGGCCCAGATGATAGTCGCGACTGTGATCAGCGCATAGTTTTGGCCGGCGAGCCAGCGGAGCGGTTGCATTCGATTTCCTGTCTGTCCGGCTGGTTCGAGGTTCGGCGGGAATTGCTTGAGAAAACGCAAGCAAAACGGCGTCTCAAGGTCGGTTCTTCGCTGTTTGACTTTTTTTCGTCGCCTTGCCAAGCCATCAAGGCGCCGAATCGAATACGGTAGCCAGCCCCTGCCGGCGGCGTTTCGGGTTGAAGTGCAACCTTTTTTCGGACTATGAACGGCCGGTTTTGCATTCCAGCACATGGTCCAAATCGGGGACGAAGCGGCGTCCCCGAATCTCCGGGAAGAATGAATGACGAATGTCGTGGTGATCGGCTCCCAGTGGGGAGACGAAGGCAAGGGCAAGATTGTCGACTGGCTGTCGCAGCGCGCCGATGTCGTGGTGCGGTTCCAGGGCGGGCACAATGCCGGCCATACGCTGGTGATCGACGGGGTCAGCTACAAGCTTTCGCTGCTGCCCTCGGGCGTGGTGCGGCCGGGCAAGCTGTCGGTCATCGGCAACGGGGTCGTGGTCGATCCGCATGCCCTTGTCGCGGAGATCGACCGGCTCGGCCAGCAGGGCGTCTCCGTCACACCGGACAACCTGCGCATCGCGGAGAATGCGACACTCATTTTGTCGCTGCATCGCGAACTGGACGGGCTGCGAGAAGATGCGGCCTCCAATTCGGGCACCAAGATCGGCACGACGCGGCGCGGCATCGGGCCGGCCTATGAGGACAAGGCTGGCCGGCGCGCCATCCGCGCGATGGACCTTTCCAATCTCGAAACGCTGGGTGCGAAGGTCGACCGGCTTCTGACCCATCACAACGCGCTGCGCCGCGGTTTCGGCGAAAACGAGATCGAACACGGCGCGATCATGGACGAACTGGCGCAGGTGGCGGAGCGAATCGTGCAGTTCCTGGAGCCGGTCTGGCGCCTGCTCGACGAGAAGAAGCGTTCCGGCGCGCGAATTCTGTTCGAGGGTGCGCAGGGCACGCTGCTCGATATCGACCACGGAACCTATCCTTACGTCACTTCGTCGAACACGGTTGCGGGGCAGGCGGCGGCGGGCTCCGGCATGGGGCCGGGTTCGGTCGGCTACGTGCTCGGCATCACCAAGGCCTACACGACGCGCGTCGGCGAGGGGCCGTTCCCGACCGAGCAGGACAACGAGGTCGGCGAGTTTCTCGGCACGCGCGGGCACGAATTCGGCACGGTGACGGGCCGCAAGCGCCGCTGCGGCTGGTTCGACGCCGTTGCCGTGCGGCAGGCGGTTGCGGTCAACGGCATCAACGGTATCGCGCTTACCAAGCTCGACGTGCTGGACGGGCTGGACGAAATCAAGGTATGCACCGGCTATCGGCTGGACGGGCGCGAGACGGACTATCTGCCCGCCAGCCAGGGCCAGCAGGCACGAGTCGAACCGGTCTATACCACGCTCAGCGGGTGGAAGGGCTCGACGGTCGGTGCGCGGAGCTGGGCCGACCTGCCGGCCGAGGCGGTCAAGTATGTGCGCCTTATCGAGGAACTGATCGGCGCGCCGGTGGCACTTCTGTCCACAAGTCCCGAACGCGAGGACACCATACTTGTCCATGATCCGTTTCATGACTAACAATGAAACGGGAGAAATCCACAATTTCGGGCGCTGGCCAAAGTAAAGAGCATAACCGGCGCGAACGGGCGTCGGACGAGCGGCGCCGAAACAGGATCCGGATGGAAGCGTAGATGGCCGATTATTATTCGATTCTGAAAAAGACGCTTTCAGGATTACCCAAAAATACGGCCGAGAACCGCCAGGCTGTCTATGGCCGGGCACGTCAGGCAATCGACAAGCAATTGCGCGGGCTGGAGCCGACGCCGCCCGAAGAGGCGATCGCCCGACAGATGAAGCTGCTCGAGGAAGCGATCGAGACGGTCGAGTCCGAATTCCTGTCGGCGGCGCAAGCCCCGGCGGCCCAGCCTCCTGCCAGACAGGCACCAGCCACGCAGCCTCAGGTCCGCACGGCGCCGCCGCCGCAGGTCCAGTCACGCGCGCCGCAGCCGCAGGTGCCCCAGCAACGTGCTCCGCAAGCACCGGAGCGCTATGCGCCGGAGCCGCGCGCACCGCAGGCTCCGCAGTCGAGAGCGCCGCAGCCGCAAGCTCCCCAATCCAGGGCGCCCCAGCCGCAGGCACCGCAACAGCGCGCGCCGCAGCCGCAGGCGCCGATGGTCGCCACGAGACGCGATGCGCCGCCGCCGGCCTATGACGCCACGCTGGACGAACTCGACGATTACGATCGCGCGCCGCAGGGCCGGCAGCGCGTTTCGGCGCTCGGTCGCGAAAAGCGGCGGGGCGGCTGGTTCGTCACGCTGGTCGTTTCCGTCGTCCTGCTGGCGATTCTCGCCGCGGGCGGTTATGCGCTGTGGCGCAACAAGGATCCGCTGATCGAGGCGCTCGGCCTCCAGGAGTTCGTGGGGCAGGAAGCCACCACCGTCGCGCAGGACGATCCCGTCGACGAGCCGGCACCGACGGCCACAGACGACAAGGAAGACGTTCGGCTCGACCAGAGCGGCGAGACCGTGCCCGGCCAGGCGGACCAGGACGCGTCGGGAGAACCGATCCGCGAGGCCGGCCAGTCCACGCCGCCGGCAGACGAACCCGCCGCGACCGAACCGGATGACGAACCGGTGCAGGTCAATCCCGTCGGGCAGGCCGGGGACACGCAACAGGCTGATGCCGACCAGCCGCTTGGCGGCGAGAGCCCGTCCCAGACGAACGCACCGCCGGCGATTGCCCAGAAGGCCTATCTCTACGAGGAAGGCGGCACGGGCGCGGGCGCGACGCGCGACAACGCGGCCATCGTCTGGTCGCTGGAGGAGCGTTCGCCGGGCGAGGGACTGCCGCCCGAGGCGGTCATCGTCGGCCAGTTCGACGTGCCCGGACGCGGCCTCGTCATGCAGATCACGATAAGGCGCAATCTCGACGAGGCGCTGCCGGCCAGCCACATCATCGAACTGCGCTTCGAGACGCCGCCCGATTTCTCCGGTGGCGAGATCGACAATGTCGCACGCTTCGTCATGAAGTCGAGCGAACAGGCGCGCGGCGAAGGGCTGATCGCGGTGCCCGCCAAGATCGACACCGGGCTGTTCCTGATCGCGCTGAACAATCTGGCGCAAGCGCAGGAAACCAACCGCAAGCTGCTGACCGATTCGAGCTGGATCGACATCCCGGTCGGCTATACGAGCGGGCGGCGCGCGCTGGTGACGCTTGAAAAAGGCGCGATCGGCGAGAAGGTCTTCAACGACGCCTTGGCCGACTGGGACAGCCGCTGAGTGCTTTCCCGAATAACCGGTTGTGCAGCGCAACAGTGCCGCCGCATGGCAGCTTTGCATAAGCGGGGCCTTGCCGACCCGTCGCGACGGGAATAGGGTCCGCTAACGATAGTCATACTCCAAGGGGTGTCCCCGGTGAACTGCCGGGGGCTGAGATGGCCGCAGGGCCGAACCCTTGATCACTTGTCCTTTCGCGTATGCGTGGGGACGTACAAGTGATCGGGAACCTGATCCGGATCATGCCGGCGAAGGGATGGAGGCCGCACCGTTTCCGCAGCCGCATTGCCTCTTGCCGCCATTTTTCCGATCTCCCGATCCGGCGGAGGTTGGAGCGATGCAGACGAGCCGTCAGGACGCGCGAGGCCGGGTCAATCGAGCCAGTTCAGGGCGGGTGCGTGCGGTCTTGTCCGCGCTTGCCGCGATCGCGGTGACCGTCGGCCTGTGGCAGGCGGCCGTCACGGTTTTCGATCCGCCGGCCTATCTGCTGCCCTCGCCGGGCGCCGTGGCCCATGTCCTCGTGCATGACGCGGCGTGGCTTGCCCGCAATGCGCTGACCACCATCGGCGAAATGCTGGTCGGACTCGGCATCGGTGCCGCCGCCGGCATTGTCATCGCCCTGCTGCTGTCGCGCTTTCCCCTCCTCGAACGGTTCGCCATGCCGGCGATCGTCACGACGCAGACCCTGCCGGTCTTCGCGATCGCGCCGCTCATCGTCATCTGGTTCGGCTTCGGCATCGGCTCGAAAGTGGCTATGGCGGCGCTGATCATCTTCTTCCCCGTAACCTCGGCCTTCCATGACGGGCTGAAATCGACCGATGCCGCCTGGCTCGACCTGGCGCGCGGTTGGGGCGCCAGCCCGGCACAGACGCTGTTCAGGGTACGCATTCCTGCCGCGCTGCCGGCGCTCGCCAGCGGGCTCAAGGTCGCCGCGACGCTTGCGCCGATCGGCGCGATCGTCGGCGAATGGGCCGGCGCGTCCGGCGGGCTTGGCTACGTCATGCTGCAGGCCAATGCGAGGGTGCAGACCGACACCGTCTTCGCCTGCCTTTTCATTCTCGCCCTCTCCGCCTTCGCGCTGCGCCAGGCGGTCGCCAGCCTGTGCGACCGCCTGGTGTTCTGGCGCGGACACTAATCCACCCGAAACCCAACCCACGAAACGGAAAGATCATCATGCGATTAGCCTTTGCCTTCCTCGCCCTTACCCTGCTCATCCGGCCGGCCGCGGCCGCCGACAAGCTGACCGTGCTGCTCGACTGGTTCATCAACGCCGACCATGCCGCGCTGGTGATCGCCAAGGAGAAGGGTATGTTCGCGGACGCCGATCTCGAGGTCGAACTGATCGCGCCGGCCGATCCGAGCGCGCCGCCGCGTCTGGTCGCGGCCGGGCAGGGCGACATCGCCATCACCTACCAGCCGCAGCTCCATGTCCAGATCGCCGAAGGTCTGCCGCTCATGCGCATCGCGACGCTTGCCGAGACGCCGCTCAACGCGCTGGTTGCGTTGGCCGACGGTCCGGTCCAGTCGATCGGCGACCTGAAAGGACGCACGGTCGGCTTTTCGGTCGGCGGCTTCGAGGACGCGCTGCTCGCGACCATGCTGAAGCAGGAAGGGTTGGCGCTCTCCGACATCAAGCTGGTCAACATCAATTTCGCGCTGTCGCAGTCGCTGATCGCCGGCAAGGTCGATGCCGTGATCGGGGCGTTCCGCAATGTCGAACTGAACCAGCTCGACATCGAGGGACATCCGGGCATCGCCTTCTATCCCGAAGAGCATGGCGTGCCGGTCTATGACGAACTCGTCGCGGTTGCGAAAAACGACCGGGTCGACGAGCCGGCGCTGCGCCGCTTCGTCGAGGCGCTGGAGACGGCGACGCTGTGGCTGACCAACCATCCCGACGAGGCATGGGAAATCTTCGCCGCCTCTCAGGACGATCTCGACAACGAACTCAATCTGAGGTCCTGGCGCGACACGCTGCCGAGGCTCGCCAAGCGCCCCGGCGCACTCGACCGGCACCGCTACGAGCGTTTCGCCCGCTTCATGAAGGAGGCCGGGCTGATCGAGGAGATCGCGCCGCTCGATAGCTATGCGGTGGAACTGAAGTAGAAGCCGAACAAACGTCCGGCGGGAGCGTTCGTCGCTTTCGCCGGGCGGAACCCCTTGCCGACGCCGATCAGTTTGTGCCGATTTCCGGCACGATCCGGCTCACCAGCCTGTGGCTGGCACGCTTGTAGGCGTGGGTCATCAGCGTTTCGCCGCCTTCGCAGCCGGCACCGTAATCCGACATGGCGGTGGCGGTCTCGGTCATCTTGCGGATGGTGTCACCGCGCGAATCGAGCACCGTGATCTCGGCCTTGATGTCGGCGCGTGCCATGGGCCGTGTCGAGGCATCGTCCCAGACAAGCGCGCCATCTGCCTGCACCAGCCGCACGAGGAGGGACCAGGTCAGGCCGTTACCGCCATGACGCGGCGGTGCTGCCAGTGCCCGCGTCGAATTGAACGCGTGGGCGGAAGTCTCCATTACCGCATCGCGGATGACGGCATCTGCCGGCAATTCGTAGACCCTGTCGCCGCAGGCAGCGTTGCCGGCGCTGTAGCTGGTCGGGGCCTTGTCGGCATCGACATAGATACCCCAGGTCCCGGGTAGTCTCGGTCCGGTATATTGCGGCGCCACGTAAGCGGTTTCCGGCGCCGGGATCACGGTGGGGTCCGGGGCGGCGGCGACCGAAAGCACCTCTTCGGGTGCGACGGCTGTACACGAGGCCAGCAAGGGGGCGGCGAGAAACAGCGATACGACCAGTCTGCGCATTCAGGCCTCGTTGGCAACGCGATACGGTTTGGCGAGCGAGCGCCGATCGATGCGTCTCGATATGAAACGGAATCGACATGCGTCGGCTTTTTCGCCCGGATTGCGGTGCCGGGCAAGTCCGTTCGTGCCCCCTCCGGCATTCGGCGGTTTTCACGAGAATTATCGAGGTGCCGGCTGGACGCGAGGTCTGCCGGGTGCATCATGTTCCGGCCCCGGGGCAGGCCACCACGATCGCGTTGCCAAACGCATCGCAAGGAGACCGCGCCGATGACGGAATTCGAAGCATTCGCAGATCTGGAGTTGAAGGGTTGGTCCGAGCCGGAGACGGCCCGCGCCTATGCCCGCGATTTCGCCACCGCCGCCGACATGTGCGCGCCCGCTTTCGTCGCCGCGGTTGATGCCGGCCCGGGCATGCACATCGCCGACATCTGCTGCGGCCACGGCGCGGTGACGAAGGCGCTGGCCGCGACGGGGGCGACGGTGACCGGCGTCGATTTCTCCGCAGCCATGCTGGAACTGGCGCGCGAAAACGTGCCGGAAGCGCGCTTCGTCGAGGGTAACGCCATGGCGCTCGGTTTCGAGGATGACAGTCTCGATGCGGTGACGATCGGATTCGGCATCCCGCATGTTCCCGAGCCCGAGAAAGTGTTCGGCGAGGTCAGGCGGGTGCTGCGGAAAGGCGGGCGCTTCGCCTATACGGTGTGGCACGGCATGGAGGCGGACGGTGCCTTTCGCTGGCTCTTCCAGGCGGTGCAGGCCCATGGCGACAAGGACATCGCGCTGCCGCCCGCGCCCGACGCGAATGCCTTCGGATTGCGTGAAGTCGCCTTTCCCGCACTCGAAGCAGCAGGCTTCGGCGACATCGCCCTGCAAACGGTCGACAGCGCGTGGGTGAGCGACGACCCGGCGGCGCCGTTCGAATTCTTCCATGACGGCACGGTGAGGGGTGCGGCACTGCTGCGCGGCCAGCCGAAATCCTGCAAGCAGGCGATCCGGCGGGCGGTTATCGCGGAGGTCGTGCGTTACTGCGGCAACGCGCCGCCCTATCGAATCCCGATACCGGCGGCGCTGGTATCGGCACGCGCCTGACGGCGCGCGCCTTCAGCCTTACGCCTCGTCGTGATGCTCCAGCGCGGCCGGGGTCTTGGCCAGATCGCGCGCGGCGGCGCGCATGGCCTTCTGGACCTTCTCGAAAGCGCGCACCTCGATCTGGCGCACGCGCTCGCGGGAGATGTTGAACTCCTGGCTCAGATCTTCCAGCGTGATCGGGTTTTCCTCGAGCCGGCGGGCGAGGAAGACGCGCTTTTCGCGCTCATTGAGGACATCGAGGGCCTCCTTGAGCATTTCGCGACGCGTTTCCAGCTCGTCCTGGCGGATCATCACCTCTTCGGCGTTGTCGTTCTCGTCGACGAGCCAGTCCTGCCATTCGCCGCTTTCGCCCTCGGTCGCCTTGATCGGCGCGTTGAGCGAGGCGTCGCCGCCGAGACGGCGGTTCATGGAGACGACTTCTTCTTCCGAGACGCCGAGCTGGGTGGCGATCTGCTTGACCTGATCGGGCTTCAGATCGCCCTCGTCGAGCGCCTGGATGCGGCTCTTGGCCTTGCGCAGGTTGAAGAACAGCCGCTTCTGGTTAGCGGTCGTGCCCATCTTGACCAGGCTCCAGGAGCGCAGCACGTATTCCTGGATGGCAGCCTTGATCCACCACATCGCATAGGTGGCGAGGCGGAAACCCTTGTCGGGGTCGAATTTCTTGACGGCCTGCATCAGGCCGACATTGCCTTCGGAAACAACCTCGCCGATCGGCAGGCCGTAGCCGCGATAGCCCATGGCGATCTTGGCAACCAGCCGCAAATGGCTGGTGACGAGCTGATGCGCTGCATCGCGGTCTTCATGCTCCTGATAACGCTTGGCGAGCATGTATTCCTGGTCCGGTTCCAGCATGGGGAACCGGCGGATTTCTTCCATGTATCGGCTCAGGCCGGTGTCGCCGGAAGCGACGCTGGGCAGTGAACGGGCCATGAAGCACCCTCCTCAAATCGAGATACGGGCTCCCTCGTGTGGCAAGCCCCAAATAAACGGGCATGATGAATCATCACCCGCCGTCACCCTGATTATATAGGTTGATCTGCGGCGGTTGTGTGAATTTTGCGTAATGTGTGGCCGGCTTACATCATTGCACGGTTTTGAAAAGCTGAAGCAGACCGGCAAAATCCGCCGGCAGTGGGGCTTCGAAACGCAGGGGTTCCCCCGAAACGGGATGGGCGAAAGCCAGCGTGGCGGCGTGCAGGGCCTGCCGGGAAAACTCCGCCACGCCCTGTTGGAGCGCTTCGGGCAGGGCATTCGCCTTGGTGGCGAAATGGGCGCCATAATCGCGGTCGCCGATCAGCGGATGGCCGAAATGGGCCATGTGGACGCGGATCTGGTGGGTGCGCCCGGTCTCCAGCCGACATTCGACCAGCGAGACGGTGGCAGTGCGTTTTTCCGGCTTCTCGGGAAACTGGCGCAGCACGCGGTAGTGCGTGACGGCGTGGCGGGCATCGGGTGCGCCCTCGCGCACCACGGCGCGTTTCATCCGGTCGGAACCGGAGCGGCCGAGCGGGGCATCGATCGATCCGGCATGGCGCGGCAGGGCGCCCCAGACCAGGGCCAGATAGCTGCGTTCGAGCGGGCCGGAGCGCCCGTGATCGGCAAACTGGGCGGAGAGCGAGGCGTGCGCCCGCTCGGTTTTCGCGACCACCATGACGCCCGACGTATCCTTGTCGAGCCGGTGGACGATGCCCGGCCGCTTCACCCCGCCAATGCCGGCGAGGCTGTCGCCGCAATGGGCAAGCAGGGCGTTGACCAGCGTGCCGGTCGCATTGCCGGGGGCGGGGTGCACCACCATGCCGGCGGGTTTCACCACGACGATCAGGTCGTCGTCCTCGAACAGGATGTCGAGCGGGATGGCCTCGGGCAGCGGTGTGGCGTCTTCCGGCTGCGGTACGACGAGTTCGATTGCCTCACCGGCTTTCAACTTGTATTTCGGTGTGGTGCAGGGCTTGCCGTCGACCGTGACATGGCCCTCGAGGATCAGCGCCTTGACCCGCGAGCGCGAGACATGCGCGGGCATGCAGCTCGCCAGAAAGGCGTCGAGACGCTGTCCGGCGCCGTCCGTGTCCACCGCGAAGCGGTCCGGCCGGTCTTCCCCTTGCTTTTCTTCCGGGCTAGGAGACATGGAGGAGGCCAGCCGCGCGAAACGCCGCCCGGCCGGTCAGGCGAGGCCGCAGGAAAACCATCATGACCGCATATGACGATACCGAGGAAGACAAGCCGCTCGATCCCGCGGTCGAACGTGTTCGCCGCAAGATGCTGCGCCTGATGGTCGTGTCGGTCGGCATCATGATGGTCGGCCTTATGGCCGTCCTCGGGGCCATTGTCTACAAGTTCTCGGGCCGCAGCGAGACGGCGCCGCGCGAAAGCCTTTCGGCCGGTTCCGCCGGCGTGCCGATCACGCCCGGTTTCGAAGGCCGTATCGATCTGCCCGACGGCAGCGAGATCGTTTCCAGCTCGCTCGACGGCGGCAACATCCTGCTGCGCGTGCGCCATGCCGAGGAGGGCGAACGCCTGCTGGTCTACAGTCTTGGCGAGGATCGCATCATCGCGACGGTCACGATTGACTAGAACCGGACGTCTTGCTGCCATTTTCATTCTGGCGATCCTCGCCGGAGCAGCCGGCGCGTTTGCCCAGACCAATCGGGTCGCCAGCGGCGTAGCCATCGCGGCCTGCGGTGAGCTGATCGGTGCGGTAAAGGCCGCGACCGGCGCGCCACCGAGGCTGAGCGAACCCGACGTGGCGGGGCTGTTCAATCTGGCGCTGCCGCAAGCTGCCGCAGAGGGGCCGCCGGCCCAGCCGGAGGAGTTTGTCCTGCTGGCGGAGATGAGCGGGCAGGCCGGCATGCTGGCGCGGGCCTACATCCTGTCGGGGCAGGGCATGGGCACGAATGGCGGACTGAACGATGCGCAGCGGCGCCGTGCAGGCCTGAACTTCGTGACCTATCTGCCGGAGATTGTCGCGCTCTACGATTTCAGGCTGCGCGTCTCGGCACGGCTGGCGGCGGGGGCGTCGCATTGGCGGGTCGACATGCCGGAGAGTGCCGGGGACGATCCGGCGATCCGCGCCGGGCTGACCGCGATCGAGACGGAGGTGCGTACGATCCTGGCCTCGGTGCTTTCGCTGGTAGCCGACGAGAATATCGGCGACGAGTGGCGTCTGGCGCGCATGGAACTGCTTTCGCAGGAGGTGAGCGATTTCGCCGGTTTCCTCGATCTCAAGCCTTCGCAGGAACTGGCCGACCAGGCGCTGGCGGCAGCGATCCGGGAGCGCAATCCGCAGATCGGTCGGCTGCTCAGGGATTTCGCGCTGGCGATCCTGAGGTGAGTTGGTTCGACACTCTCTCCCCCTCCCATTTATGGGGCGGGATCATGGCTGGGGAATCTTGAGTATGGTGGGCACGAACGTGCCTGACATCGGCTCAGCTACCCCCACCGGCTCTGCTTCGCCATGCTCGCAATCGCCTGCCTCCCCTCAAGGGGGAGGCGTTTGCTCATTCGTTCGGCTTCGTTGCATGAAACGGATCGGCGTAGCGTGGGTCGGTGAGCAGAGACTCATCCGTCAGCGTTTCGAGAAAGGCGACGAGCGCGGCCTTGTCTGTTTCCGAAAAATCGAAACGCAGAGGCGTGTCGTCCGGGTTCCGCAGTTCCGGCGCGAGGTTGGGTTTGGCGGCGATGCCGGTCGCGTAATGGTCGATGACCGCTTCCAGCGTGGCGAAACGGCCGTCATGCATGTAGGGGGCGCTGACCGCGATGTTGCGCAGCGAGGCGGCGCGGAACTTGCCGGAATCGGCGGGGAGGGTGGTCGTTTCTCCAACTCCGTCATCGGGTCCTGAATCAGGTCGGGTGTCGAGAGAGGGAAGACCGTTGTCGCGTGGTTCGAGCAGCACGAAGGCGTCGGTCTCATGGCAGGCGGCGCAGCCGGCACCACCCTGTTCGCGTGACGCGAAGAACAGGAACTTGCCCCGGTTTTCCTGCTTCGAGAAAGCCGGGAAATCCTGCAGGCGATCGCCCGTGCCGGCGCGGTCGTAACGCGCGTCGAAGCTGTTGATCGAGCGCACGAACTGCGCAAGCGCGCCTGCGATGCGCGGCTCGGTGATCGTCGCGTCACCGAACGCCGCGGCGAAGTATTTGCCGTACCAGGACCGGCTTTCGACCCGGCCGACCAGTTCGCCCGGTTTCAGCCCCATCTCGATCCCGTCGGTGAAAGGCTGAAGCACCTGCGCCTCGAGGCTCGGCGCGCGTTCGTCGCGGAAATAGCGTCCGCGCGGATTGAAGCGCGCATTGACGAGCGCCATGGCCGAGCGGCGCGTGATCCGGCCCTGAAAGCCGATGGAGAAGCGGGTCGGGTCGTCGAAGCCGGACGCCTGCGCGTGGCAGCTCGAACAGGAGACGAGGCCGTTGGCCGAGAGGTTCCGGTCGTAGAACAGCAGACGGCCAAGGCTGATGCCGACCTGCGTGGCTGGGTTGTCGGCGGGCGTGTTGTCGAGGGCCGCGATGGCCGGGTCGAGCGCGGCGGGCAGCACCACCAGCGGGCTTTCGCCTGACGCGGGTTCGCGGTCATAGCGGCTGTCGGCGGCCCTTGCGAAAGGCGCGAGCGCCAGCATGCCTGCGAGGGCGGCCGCGACAAGGCTGGAGGGCGCGCGAAACAGCGTCATGGCGTGATTGTAGCGCCGATCAGGGCGATCGGAAGACCGGTCCTGGTCGATGACGGGTTGTGCGACGGCGCGAGGTGTGATGCGGGAACGGAGCGCAAGGTGGCTTGTCCGCTCCTCCTGCCAGTTCGCCTGTCAGCTTGCCTTGTTCTGGCGGGCCGAATCCTGCAGGGCGCGGATGCGTTCGGCGAGCGTGCGCACGGGGCGTCCGTCGTCCTCTGCGGCGGTCGCCTTGCTTGGCGCCGGCTTCGGCGTCTTGGCGAGGATTTCGTCGATGGCCGAATGGTTGCCTTCGAGCGCCGAGGTCATCGCGGTCACTTGGGCAGCCAGATCGTTGATGCGCTCGCGCAGGATCGCGTTCTCGCGGCGCTCCGACTCCCAGTCTTCCGATTTGACGCGTTCCATGGCGCCGAGATTTTCCTTCATCCGGTCGTGTTCGGCGGTCAGCGCGGCGAGCTTTTCCTCCAGCGCTTCCTTGTCGCCACGCAGGGAAGACATCGCCTTTTCGACATTGTCGTTGGAGGCGTCGTTGAGCAGCGCTTCCATCTGAAGAGTCGTCTGGGCGAGTTTCGCCTCCAGTTCGACGGAGCGTGACTTTTCCTCCGCAAGCTGATGCGTCAGCTCGGAGTTGATGCGGTCCTCGCTGCCCGACGTTTCGCGCAGGCGGGAGAGATCGCGCTCGCGCTTTTCCAGATCGGCTTCGACATCGGCGAGTTGCTTCTGCAGGCGGCCGATGCGGCCTTCGAGGTCGGAACTCTTGCGGCGTTCGCTGTCGAGGTCGTTTTCCAGCCGGCGTTCGAGCTCGGAAATCTCCGAGACGCGGTCAGTGAGGTTTTCCATCTCGGTCTGCTTGGCGACCAGCTCGATGCGGCGGCTGGCGGAATCGACTTCGGATTCGGAAAGTCGGCCGCGCATGCGTTCGACCTCGAGTGCCTTCTTTTCCAGTTCGGCGCGGGTCTCGTCGAGCTTGCGGCTGGCGGTCGCGAGGCGTTCCTCGCGGTCCTTCAGCTGGGCGCGCAGTTCAGCCGAGCGCCCTTCCAGTTCCTCGATGACGCGGATGCGGTCGTCGCTCTCTCCGGCCAGCTTGGCCAGTTCGTCGCGCTTGCGGGCGATCTCGATGACCTGATTTGCGGCCTTCTCGCGCAGTTCGTCGACGCTCAGTTCGAGCCGGCGCGTCGACATGGCGAATTCGGCGCGCAACTGGTCCTTGTCGGCCTGGATTTCGTTGAGGGTCAGTGGAACCGAGGCCTCGACGCGGCGCTTGGTCAGCGTCACCGCGCGATTCCAGATCGCCGGCGAGACCATCAATGCGATCAGCGCCGCGCTCAAAAAGCCAAGGCCGAAAAGGAGAATGCCTTCAAACACGTACTCACCCGCCGGTTCTGCCAGAATTGGGAAACACCCCTATCATGGCACGAAAGCCGTGAACGCGCCACGACAGGGAATGATTAACCTTAAAGCCTCGCGCGACCGGGAGTTGTGCGCTTTTGCACGCCGGTGGCGCGAGACGCCCCAATTGAACTGAACGATCCGTGATATCAGAAAGGATTGACGCGCGGCACGCGGCTCATCTTCAGATAGCCGACATTGATGCCGAGACGCGCGCCGATGCCGGTGCGGATCGGCACCAGATTGACGCCGTTGCGGGTCAGCGCGGTTACGCCCAGGCCGCCGACCATATAGGCCGACCCGGACACGCCGAAGAAGCGGCTGTATATGTAGTCGATGTCCGGCAGGTCGTAGACCAGCATCATGGTGCGGTTGCCGTCGAGGCCGTAATCCCAGCCGATGGAGGGGCCTTGCCAGTAAATCTTGTGGTCGCCGGCATTCTTGGTGAAGAGCTTGCCCTCACCGTAGCGAAGGCCGCCGATGAAGGCGCCGCCGGCCTCCTCGCCCAGAATGTAGCCGTTCGGCAGGCCGTGCTGCTCGAAGGCGCGTTCGACGGCGCCGGCCAGCGCGCCCGAGGTCGCACCGAAGAAGCCGTGGCCGGCGTCGACGATCTCCTGGACGGTGTAGGTGTTGTAGGCCTGTGCCTTCACCGACACGGGCACGATGGTGATCATGGCTAGCCAGGCCAGTGCGGCCGCCAGGAAGACGCGGCGGAAGGCCGCCAGGGGTCGGAAAATTACTCGGGTACGCAACATGTTCCGGGCTCCTTGAAAGCAAGCATGCATGGGCCGGCCTTGGCATTCGGCCGGCAATCGATCCCGATAATGCAACGGAAAATTTTTACAGAAGGTTTACCACGGCATGTTTTGTCGCGGTGGGCCGATCGTGTAACCAGAATCAACGGCCGGCGGCGGTGATTCGGCCATGGTGCGGCTTTTCGGGCCGGTTGCGCAGTTACGAGGGACGAAGCACATGCCGAAACTTCCAGAGGTCAGCGCGCTCGATCTGGCCGCGCTGTTGAGCTCCAAGGTCTGCCACGACGTCATTTCGCCGGTCGGCGCGATCGCCAACGGGCTGGAGCTGCTCGACGAGGATTCCGACGCCGAAACGCGCGAAATCGCCATGCAACTGGTGCGCTCTTCCGCGGTCAATGCCTCGGCGAAGCTGCAATTTGCGCGCATCGCCTTCGGTGCGGCGGGTTCGGCCGGTGCGGACATCGATACGGGCGACGCGGAAAAGGTGGCGCGCGGCTATTTCGACAACGAGAAGAAGACCGATCTCGAATGGACCGGCGAGCGCGCGCTGATGCCCAAGAACAAGGTCAAATTGCTGCTCAACCTGCTGCTGGTCGGCCTGTCGGCAGTACCGCGCGGCGGCCTGGTGAAAGCCGAGATCACGGATCCGAACGGCACACCTTCCTTCAAGGTGACGGCGACGGGCACCGCCGCGCGCGTGCCGCCCACCTTCCTCGACCTGATGAACGGCACCCATGAGGGCGCGCCCGACGCCCATGCCGTCCAGCCGCTCTACACACTGAAACTCGCCGAGGCGGTCAACATGGCGGTCAGCGCCAGCGTGGACGGCGAGAGCGTGACGATCACGGCCGGCTGATTATCGCTCGGCGATCGTCCTCAAGCGTTTCCGAGTGAGGCGCGAAGGGCAGACCCAATCATCCATCCGTCAACGTCGGGTCACGGCCTGTGGCCGGCCCGAGGATGACGGCTGAGTAATTGTCACCCCGCCTTGGCGTAATCCTCCATCGGCGGGCAGGTGCAGACCAGATTGCGGTCGCCGTGCACATTGTCGACCCGGCCAACGGGCGGCCAGAATTTCGAGGCAAGCCCCTTGCCGGAAGGATCGGCGGCCAGCGAGCGGGGGTAGGGGTGTTCCCACGCATCGGCGGTTAGGACGGCGGCCGTGTGCGGCGCGTTGTGGAGCGGGTTGTCGTCGCTCGCCCATTCGCCCTGTTCGACACGGGCGATCTCGGCGCGGATCGCGATCATCGCCTCGATGAAACGGTCGAGTTCGGCCTTGGGTTCGGATTCCGTTGGCTCGATCATCAGCGTGCCGGCGACCGGCCAGCTCATGGTCGGGGCGTGGAAACCATAGTCGATCAGGCGCTTGGCGATGTCCTCGACGGTGACGCCCACCGTCTCCTTCACTCCACGCGTGTCGAGGATGCATTCATGCGCCACGAAGCCGTTGCGGCCGTGATAGAGCACCGGGAAGTGCTCGTTCAGCCGGTGAGCGATATAGTTGGCGTTGAGGATCGCGATCTCGCTGGCGCGTTTCAGGCCGGCCGCGCCCATCATGCGGATATACATCCAGGTGATCGGCAGGATCAGTGCCGAGCCAAAGGGCGCGGCGGCGACGGCGTGGTCGCTTGCCTCGCTGACATGGCCGGGCAGGAAATCGACCAGATGCGGGGCGACGCCGATCGGGCCGACGCCCGGTCCGCCGCCGCCATGCGGGATGCAGAAGGTCTTGTGCAAATTCATGTGGCAAACATCGGCGCCGAAATCGCCGAGGCGTGCGAGGCCGACCAGCGCGTTCAGATTTGCGCCGTCGAGATAGACCTGACCGCCATGCCTGTGAACGGTGTCGCAGATGGCGCGGATGTCCTCCTCGAACACGCCATGAGTCGAAGGATAGGTGATCATCAGCGCGGCGAGGCTGTCGGCATGCTGCTCCGCCTTGGTTGCCAGATCGTCGAGATCGACATTGCCGTTGGCATCGCACTTGACCGCCATCACCTCCATGCCGGCCATGTGGGCCGAGGCCGGATTGGTGCCGTGCGCCGAGGTCGGGATCAGGCACAGATTGCGGGCGCTGTCGCCGCGCGATTCATGATAGCGGCGGATCGCCAGCAGGCCGGCATATTCACCCTGGCTGCCGGCATTGGGCTGGAAGGAAACCTTGGCGAAGCCGGTGATTTCGGACAGCCATGCGTCGAGATCGGCGATCATGGAGCCGTAGCCGGCGCGATAGGCAGGCGGCGAGAAGGGATGCACCTCCGCCAGTTCCGGCCAGCTCACCGGCATCATCTCGGCCGCGGCGTTCAGCTTCATCGTGCAGGACCCGAGCGGGATCATGGCGCGGTCGAGGCCGATATCCATGTCCATCAGCTTGCGCAGATAGCGCATCATCGCCGTTTCCGAGCGGCAGGTGTGGAAGACTTCCTGGGTCAGGAAATGCTCGTCGCGCGCAGACCCGGCAAGCGGGGCTTCGACTTCGCCGGCAGGCTCCGCGCCGAAGGCGGCGCACAGCGCCTCGAACTCGGTATTCGTCACCGTTTCGTCGAAGGCAACCGATAGCGTTTCCGCATCGACGCGGCGCAGCAGCAGGCCGCTCTCCTCTGCTTTCGACAGGATCGCATCGGTGTTCGCGCCGGTTGCCACCGTCACCGTGTCGAAGAAGCGCGTGTTGGCCGGTTTCAGCCCGGCCTTTTCAAGCGAGGTGGCAAAGCGTGCCGCGAGCGCGTTGATCTTTTCGGCGATGGCCACCAGCCCCTGTGGGCCGTGCCAGATCGCGTAGGACGCCGCCATGTTGGCGAGGAGGGCCTGCGCGGTGCAGATGTTGGAGGTGGCCTTCTCGCGACGGATATGCTGTTCGCGCGTCTGCAGCGCCAGGCGGTAGGCCGGGTTGCCCTGCGCATCGACCGACTGGCCGACGAGACGGCCGGGGATCAGGCGCGTCAGCGCGTCGGAGACGGCCATGTATGCGGCGTGCGGACCGCCATTGCCCATCGGCACGCCGAAGCGCTGCATGGAACCGACGCAGATGTCGGCACCCCGGTTGCCCGGTGCTTCGAGCAGGGTCAGCGCCAGCGGATCGGCTGCGACGACGACCAGTGCGCCGGCTTCCCTCGCGGCCTCGACCAGCGCTTTCGGGTCGGCCAGTTCGCCATTGGTGTCGGGCCATTGCAGGATGATCGCGGCGGTGTCGGCGTCGATCGACCCGCCCTCATCGATCGTCATGCCGAGCGTTTCGCAGCGTGTCTTCAGCACGTCGAGGCTTTGCGGATGGATCGCATTGGCGACGACGATCTTGTGCCGCTTGTCGCGGTGGTGGCGCAGCGCGATGCCGGCCGCCTCGGCGATGGCCGTCGCCTCGTCGAGCAGCGAGGCGTTGGCGATGGGCAGGCCGGTCAACTCGGCGACGAGCGTCTGGAAATGAAACAGCAGTTCAAGGCGGCCCTGGCTGATCTCGGGCTGATAGGGCGTGTAGGACGTGTACCAACCCGGGTTTTCCAGCAGGTTGCGCTGGATGACCGGCGGCACCAGCGTGCCGTGATAGCCTTGGCCGATCAGTGATTTGGCGCGCGGAACATCGGCGAATTTCGCCTCCAGTTCGGCAAGGGCCGCGTGTTCGCTGGCACCGTCGGGAATGTCGAGCGGTCGATCGAGGCGGATGGAGGCCGGCACGGTTTTGGCGATCAGGGTCTCGACCGAGGGCAGGCCCAGGGTCTTGAGCATGTCGCGGATGTCGGCCTCTTCGGGGCCGATATGCCGATTGGTGAAGTGCTGGGCGGGATGCATGCTGGTCTCCGTGTCCTTTTCGCCTGCCGGTTCCGGGTTCAGCCTATGGAGGCGAGATAGGCGTCGCGATCCATCAGCGAATCGAGTTCGCTGGCATCGGACAGTTTCACCTTCATCAGCCAACCGCCGGTCTCGGCCTCGCGGTTGACCAGTGCCGGGTCGCCGGAAAGTTCCTCGTTGACCGCGACGACCTCGCCGGAGACGGGTGCGTAGACGTCGGACGCCGCCTTGACGGATTCGACCACCGCCGCGTCGTCACCCTTCGACAGGGTGCGGCCGATCTCGGGAAGCTCGACGAAGACGAGGTCGCCAAGCTGTTCCTGCGCGTGCTCGGTGATGCCGATCGTGGCGGTGTCGCCGTCGACGGCGATCCATTCATGGTCTTCGGTGTAACGGGTGGTGCTCATGGTCGGTGTTTCCCTCAAATGGTTCAGCGTTTGTAATTGTGGGGCATGAAGGGCAGTTTTGCGGTCTCCATCTCGATGCGCTTGCCGCGCATCTCGGCGAAGATGGGTTCGACGGCGTCGGCGTCGACCAGTCCGAGCGCGACGGGATGGCCGCAACTCGGCCCGAAGCCGCCGGAAGTGACTTCGCCGATGCGGTTGCCGGAGGCATCGAACAGTTCGGCATGGGCGCGGACCGGCGCGGACGGGCCCTTCGGTTTCAGGCCGACACGCTTGCGCTTGCGGCCGGCGACGATCTTTTCTGCCAGTGCCTTGGCGCCGACGAAATCGCCGCCCTCTCGCAGTGGTTTGGGAATGGCCCAGATCAAGCCCGCTTCCATCGGCGTGATGTCGTCGGAGAGGTCCTGACCGTAGAGCGACAGGCCGGCCTCGAGGCGCAGGCTGTCGCGGGCGGCAAGGCCGATCGGCAGCACACGCTCGTCGGCCAAGAGCTTACGGGCGAAGGTCTCAGCCTCGGCACCACCATCATCCATGGGCAGCGCGATCTCGAAGCCGTCCTCGCCGGTATAACCGGAGCGCGAGAGGAACCAGCCGCCTGCCGACTCCTGCGTCTGCATGAAGGCGAGGCGGGAAGGATCAAGGCCGGCGTCGAGACCGGCGGCGGTGAGCGCGGCTTCGGCCTCCGGCCCCTGCAGGGCGAGGAAAATGCGCGCCAGCGGCTTCACCGCGACGTCGAAGCCTTCGGCATGGGTATTGAGGTGTTCGAGATCCTTGTCGGCGCAGCCGGCGTTGCAGACAACACGATAGCGTGTCTCGCCCAGCCGCGTGACGATCAGGTCGTCGATGATGCCGGCCTGTTCGTTGAGAAAGAAAGTGTAGCGGCCCGCGCCGATTTCCTGCTGTGCGGCGTCGTAAGGGCACAGACGGGCGATCAGCGCAGCGGCATCCGGGCCGGACACGTCGACATGCAGCATGTGCGAGATGTCGAACAGGCCGGCATGTTCGCGCGTGTGGAGATGTTCCTTGAGCACGCCGGCGGTATAGAACAGCGGCATGTCATGGCCCGCGAACGGACCGAATTTCGCGCCGGATTCGGCGTGGAGGGAATGGAGCGGGATTTGTTTCAAACGTTCAAGCCTTCGGACCGGGTTGCGTTTCAACGCGTGCAGACCAAACGTCCGTGTGCGAGCACGGGATGTTCAGCCTGCCCCTCTGTCCTTGGCCTGAGAGACTGGCGCCGCGGCTTCGATGGACCATATGCGGCGCTTACACCTTCGGCGCGACCCCTGCCGTTTGAATACGCTTTCCGACCGGAAATTCCGATCGAATCACCTCGGCAAAGCCCGACTTTCCAGAGTGCCTTTCAACTTCGCAGTTGACCGGGTCACGGTCCTTTTGCCTGAGAGATTATGGGCGTTTTCACCTTCGGCGGCGGCCGGAACCCTGTCGACCGCACTCTCCCACGACCCGTCCCGGTTTCCCGGAAGACTGTGCGATTGTATGTCGCGATTCAGGAAAAATGTCCAGATGGCCCGTTCGCGGCCTCGATTCCCGTGGCGCGAAGGCGGTCCAAAAAAGCCTGGACCGCCTCACCTTTTCCCGATCCGTCAGGGGCGTTAGCGGATCGGGAAAGGCTTGGCGGTCCATTTGCCGGGAGCCGTCAGGGGCGTTGCCAGTCCCCGGCAAATTCTAGTTATTCGGTGTCAGCTTGGCCGCTTAGCAGACCTTGACCTTCTGGTAGACAGCCTGACCGTAGGCGTTGTAGCCGACGAACTGGGTCTGCCAGGAGCAGGCATAGACGGGCGTGCCGTAAACGGGGCCTGCATAGGCGTTCTGCGTGGCCGCGGCGCCGATGATGCCGCCGACGATCAGGCCGCCGACGAGGGCTGCGCCGAGATTGCCGGCCTGTGCCTGCGAGGGGGCTGCAACCGCGCCGGCTGCGATGAATGCGAAACCGGCGACGCCGGCAATCACGGTGTTGCGAAGGGTCTTCATGGTTCCGTTCCTTTCGAAAACTGGGAGCAGGGGATCAGTTCCCGTCTGCCGTGACCCTGAGATATGACATTGCGCGACAAACGCATGTGCGAGAATGCACAGGGCGCAAAAACGCAATGAATTCAGATGGTTTGGTGGGAGGTGTTTTTGCGGCGCGGCGGAGCGTCTACACGTTATCCGATGCGGTTCAGTTCCGCTTAACCATGCCGAGCAGAGTTCGTACCCAAAATCGCGGGTGATAATAAAATCTTGGCGATCGTCCGCTAGTCTCGGACCCAATGAAACGGACGCGAAAGCCGGGAAACGGGCTGCGCGAGGATGGGAGCGGTCATGAAGATCTTCATGATAGTCGACGATTCACCGGTCATCCGGAAGGTCGGTCGACGCCTGATCGAGGATTTGGGATTTGTCGTCGTGGAAGCCTCGGACGGCGAGGAAGCCCTGATGAAGGCCCGCGAGAACATGCCCGACGGCATCATGGTCGATTGGCAGATGCCGGGTCTTTCCGGCATCGATACGCTGCAATCCCTTGCGGAAATGCCGGGCGGCGCGGAGGTGAAGGCGCTGTTCTGCACCAGCGCGTTGATGGTGCCTGAAATGGCGAAGGCCAAGCGGGCAGGCGCGACGGGTTTCATCATGAAGCCGTTCGACCGCAAGGTGCTGCGCCAGAAGCTGATGGATGTCGGCCTGCTCGAAGCGCCCAAGACATTTGGCGTGAACGGGCAGGCGGCCTGATTTTCATTCCATTCCCTGCCGAGATTCGGTCATTCAAATGAGAAAACGGCGACGGACCGCTCAGGGTTCGTCGCCGTTTTTCGTTTGAAAACAGATGCTTGCTCGATCAGGCGATCTCGCGGGCCTCTGCCGTGTCGGGTTCGCGCAGCACATAGCCGCGGCCCCATACCGTCTCGATATAGTTGAGCCCGTCGGCGGCGGCGGCCAGCTTCTTGCGAAGCTTGCAGATGAAGACGTCGATGATCTTCAGTTCCGGCTCGTCCATGCCGCCATAGAGGTGGTTGAGGAACATTTCCTTGGTCAGCGTCGTACCCTTCCGCAGCGAAAGGAGCTCGAGCATCTGATATTCCTTGCCGGTCAGATGCACCCTCTGTCCGGCAACCTCGACGGTCTTGGCGTCGAGATTGACCACCAGATCGCCCGTCGTGATGATCGACTGTGCATGACCCTTGGAGCGGCGCACGATGGCGTGGATGCGCGCAACCAGCTCGTCCTTGTGGAACGGCTTGGTCATGTAGTCGTCCGCCCCGAAGCCCAGGCCGCGAACCTTGTCCTCGATACCGGCGAGGCCGGAGAGGATCAGGATCGGCGTCTTGACCTTGGATAGGCGCAATGTGCGCAAGACCTCGTAGCCCGACATATCCGGCAGGTTCAGATCCAGCAGGATGATGTCGTAATCGTAGAGCTTGCCGAGGTCGACACCTTCCTCGCCCAGATCGGTCGTGTAGACGTTGAAGCTCTCGGACTTGAGCATCAACTCGATACTCTGGGCGGTCGCGCTGTCGTCTTCAATCAGCAACACTCGCATTCCAAATCCCCTTCTGTCGCCGCATCCGGCGGTGCCGCTGATCATTTTCAGCGAGACCCCGGTCCATTTTCATTTTGGGACCGGTTTGGCACCGCACGCATTCCAATTCCCAAATGGAATGCTGACGCACAATGGTTAACAAAATCTAATTCGCCTGTGCAAGCCTTGTCAGTTTAATTAAGAAAATTCCTATAAACAGCTGGTTTTCAAGGAACAATCTGAACGTCGAGGCTTGATGCGTCACTTTAAGAAACCGGAATAATCGAATCAGCGCAGCGGGTGGTGCCCGCCTGGCGCGACGATCGGGAATTCGCCGCGGCGCCTGTCGATTCGGTTTACCGGCTCTTAAGGCATGGGGCGTATGATTAAGAAGAGATGTAAACGAAAGGTTACCGGATCGGGCCCTCGGCGCGTATCTGCCTTGCGGTTCGGGTAATTCGAGGGGACGAAGACCACACGCTTTCAAGGAGTGCCGAGTATGAAACCGCGTGAAAGCCAGTTGCGCCTGAAGCATTTTCAGGTCGAAGACAAGACCCGCCAGCTTACCCAGATCGACCTCATGGTCGGTGAGCTGAGCCGCATGGCGGAGGAACTGGACAACCAGATCCGCCTCGAGGAAGAAAAGTCGGGCATCACCGACGCCAGCCATTTCGCCTATCCGACCTTCGCCAAGGCGGCACGGCAGCGCCGCGACAATCTGCAGGTGTCGATCCGCGAGCTCAACGAGCGACGCGATGCCGCACAGGAAGCGCTGAACGAGGCCGAGGAAGAGCTGAAGAAGGCGCAGCTTCTGGAAAACCGCGACGGCGTGTCGACGGCGGAAGACCCGGTGGTCGACGAGCAGATCGAACGCCGCGCGATGATCGGATAAAGGGGCTCTCGTTTATCGCTCACGGCCGCATCCTCGCTGCGCTCGGGGCCTCCGCGGGGGCGGCCTGACCGGCCGGCTCGCTCTTCGCTCGCTGGGGTGATCCCATCTGGGCCCTCGTTTGTCGCTAAGGGCCGCAACCTCGCTGCGCTCGGGGTCTCCGCGGGGGCGGGCATAATCGGGCTTCCCGGTCGGGGCTAGCGCCCCTCGACGCCTCTTGCGCGCCGGCTCGCTCGCTGGTGTCTGCACGTCCCCGCCATGTTTTCCCGTGCGGCTCATTTCTCCAGATGGGGTCGCAGTTCGTCCCACCAGGTCTGTGGCGCATTCGCCCGGCAGGGCGGCACAACCGTTTCACCCCTCGTCACCAGCCGGCGCAGCGTGCCGCGTGGGCCGCCGGCGCATTTCTCCCGCTTGCGGCATTCGCGGAACCGGCAATTTGCCCAGGCGAACTCGAAATGGGCGATCGCCTTGAGAAAGGCGTAACGCTGGAGAGGAAGGGTGTCGGGCAGGGCAGCCATGCGATCGGTCTCCTTTGCAGCGATCAGTCTCTTCATTGCCGGCATGGTCGGGACGTGCCGCATTATCCACTCGACCGTTTCCGGCCAGTGTCATGCCACGCAAGATGCCGAACCTCCCGAGAGGCCGGCCGGAAACAAACACACAGGGCACTGTTCTCGCCAGGCCGAGTGTTGTGCGGGCCAACAGTGCCCTGCGCGGAGATTTGATGTCCCGGGCCGGCGTGCACATCGTACCGCCCGGGCCTCTTGGCTGAGACTTCCGCCGGTCGCCTTGGGCTGGATCTTGGAGCAGCCCTCGACGGTCGGTGGCGGACGGCTCACCCGCAAGTCGCCCACCTTCTCGACCTTCGCCGGAATATGGGCACGACCGCTCCGCTGCCGCTGCCCCCCGGAAAGGTTCGGCGCGCGATCCGGCGTTTGCGCGGGGCAGCAGTGGGAGGAGTATGGGTGAGGGGTGGAGAGTGGGGATAGATTTTCTGCGTGAGCGTTGCTGCTCGCTCCCCTTCGCCCCCCGTGAGGGGGAGAATGCCGCATCCGTGGTTTAGCTGAAAGCTAAGCCACTGGAGCGGCAAGAGGGGGGATGAGCACCCCAATCTTCCGTCATCGTCGGGCTTGACCCGACGATCCATTCCGTTGCCTTGCATCATGTTGGGCGCAGCAGACAGGAACTCTGCTAACCTGCGACCATGCCCTTCTACGTCTACATGCTGGCAAGCCGCAAAGGTGGCACGATCTATACGGGCGTAACGCGCGACCTGAACGGTCGCGTGTTTGACCACCGGGAAAGGCGTGGCAGCGCTTTTACGTCGAAATACGCGGTCAGGCGTCTCGTCTGGTACGAGGAATACGACAACGCAGCCGACGCCATCCAGCGCGAGAAGAACATCAAGCAATATTACCGCAAGTGGAAGATCGATCTGATCGAGGCGATGAACCCCGGCTGGTATGATCTCTATCGCTTTCTGGGGGATTGAGTTCCGGTCTGCACCGCCTCCCGCATGGCGCCGTCACGGAATGGATCGTCGGGTCAGGCCCGACGATGACGGAATCTGGATGTTCGCAAAGCAAAAAACCCCGCCGTCATCCTCGGACAAGCGAAGCGCCGATCCGAGGATCCATTCCGATTCTTCCCGGCTTGCTTGGAGCAGTGCGCGCATCAGCAAAGGCGCGCCACTGCACTTGATGTATTTGCGGACGGGACAAATGGATCCCGGTTTGCATGGCAACCGGGATGACGCGGCGTGTGGGGAGATTGCAGAGTTAACTGCACAGCCGAGATACGATTCATTTGGGCGGGTTACTTGCCCGGAGCAAAACACTCACTCGGCGTCATCCCGGCCGCTACTGCGAGCCGGGATCCATTGGTCTAGTCCGATCGCTCAAACGGGAATATTTGAGAATGGAACGTTAAATGTGAGTATGAACGTAGCGGACTGGATCTTCGGGCCGAAACCTATCGCGCCAAATAGGCTTGGATTTCTTGGAACACTTCTTGGGTGCTTGCCAGGTGTTCGGGTCGTACGTTTTGATTGTTGTCATCCAGCAATCCAACTACCGCCGCTCTGGCAGCAACTTGCGGCTTGGTTCGAACATCCTCTGCCGGAATTGCGACATAACGGTAGCTTGGAAATGCCGCTGAGAGTTCGTCAGCTGTCTCACGCTGGTTGTTGTCAAGTATGCCGGCAACTGATTGAAATCCTAGCTCAAATAGCAATTGTGAAATTCTTCTCATATTCCCAGCGCCACCGACACCCCAGCCAAAGAACGTGCCACCAAGATTGATATCCAGTTGATCTAAAATTCTACTGTAGAAAATTACGTCTTCTTGGCCCTCTACAAGAATGATTCCATCTTGGATAAAGAAAATCTCTTGGGCGTTCAGTCCAAGAACGTGGGGATTGTTGACGTTGCCGAGGAGATTGCCGAGGGCATTTAACGTTTCGGTTGATGCTTGAGAAATCTTCGACTCCACGCCTTTGATGTGCGTACGGGCTAGCGCGCCACCACCGCGCAATGCTTCAATCGCCGTGAAATAAGGTGAGTGTGTAAAAATAATCAGTTGCCGGTCGCTCGAATATTCAACAAAAAGTATGGCTAATTTCCTAAGAATAGCGGGGTGTAGTGACAGTTCTGGCTCGTCAATCACAATAGTATCACCTGGCGACGAATCGTATAATGCATCTACAATATAAAGAAGGCTAATAAGGCCTTCCCCCATGCCTTCGCTTGTGTGAAATGAATCGCCTTTCTTGAGTTTTAAGAAATATTGGCCTTGATCTGATTGATCGATGGACCAATCTGGCACCGGATCAATCACCTTCTTCAGCACTTCGTCAAAGGGTAGCTTATTCTTCTCAATTCGAAACAATCGATTAGTGAAGGCATCCAAATTCGATGACCTTTGCGTAGGAAATCCATACTGTCTCATGTATTGACGGCGGTCGACTTCACCTTGCCCGAAATACGGGCTGAACACTCGTCTTGATGGCAGAACCAATAGCTTGGTGTCTTTAATTCCGCCTTTTCTTGTTTTCTTTGTCGTTTCGCTGCTTCCTGCGCGGATGCTGCTTATTGCTGTTACTTCTCCCGTGTCAGATAGAGCGGCAATTCTAATTTCGTCTCCAGCTAAAATGTTTCGTCTTCCTTGAGAGAAACTGGGATTCGGGTGCACAACTAAGGATCTTATCGCTTCAGAAATAGTCGACTTACCTGAGTTGTTTCCTCCAACTATAACATTGTAGCCGCTGCCTCTATCTCCGTTTGCCACGGCAAATTTAAGTGACTGTTTCTTTTGGAAGCCACGTAGTCCGTGTATGTGTAAATATTTGAGCATTATCAATTCATACGAGCTTAATTACAAATAAGAAAGGCCGCCCCGAAGGGCGGCCTTTTCCAAGCCAAAGGTCCGCATTGGCTTGAGCTTTAACTACACCCGCTCGTCGCGCCGCAGGTGTCGCACTTCTCGCAGGTGCCGTTGCGCACCATGGTGAAGTTGCCGCACTCCATGCAGGAATTGCCGGTATAGCCCTGCATCAGCGCCTTGGCGCGCTGTTCGGCGGCGCTCGGCGAGACGGGCGAAGTGGCTGCGCCCTGTTTCGCGTCGCGGCTGGCATCGGCCAAGTCCGCCTTGGCTCTGGCATCGTCCGCCAGGCGCGAAACGATCGATTCGGCGCTTTCTTCCACCTGCTCGATCTCGACCTCCGGCGCGACCTCGGGCTCCGGCGCATAGTCGCGCTTGAAGGCCGAAGGTTCGGTGTTGAGCTGTTCGGCGATGTTGGTGACCCGCGCCGTCAGCGAACCGCCGGAGGATTTGGCGGTGACGACCGGTGCGGAGGAGGGCGCCTTTGTGCCGCCGCCCGAACCACCGCCCGAACCGCCGCCTTGGCCCTTCGGATCGCCGCCCGAGCCCGGACGCACGACCGAAAGTTTGTGGCCGCGCACCAGCCCGTTGGAGAAGGGCTGCGTCTTGCCTTCCTCCACGCCCTTGCCGAGCGCCGTGTTGGAGAAGTTCGACATGTCGACATGCGCCAGATCGTGGCGGCCGAGATAGGAGATCGCCAGTTCGCGGAACACATAGTCGAGGATCGACGTCGCGTTCTTGATCGCGTCATTGCCCATGACCATGCCGGCCGGCTCGAACTTGGTGAAGGTGAAGGCCTCCACATATTCCTCCAGCGGCACGCCATATTGCAGGCCGAGCGAGATGGCGATGGCGAAATTGTTCATCATCGCGCGGAAAGCGGCGCCCTCCTTGTGCATGTCGATGAAGATCTCGCCGATCCGCCCGTCGTCGAACTCGCCGGTCCTGAGATAGACCTTGTGGCCGCCGACAACCGCCTTCTGGGTGTAGCCCTTGCGCCGGTTGGGCAGTTTTTCGCGTTCGCGCACCGCCTTTTCGATGATGCGCTCGACAATCTTCTCGGTGACGAGCGCGGCGCGTGCGGCCGCCGGTGCCTCGATCAGTTCCTCGACCGCGTCCTCGTCCTCCTCGTCCTCGATCAGCGAGGCGTTGAGCGGCTGGGACAGCTTCGAGCCGTCGCGGTAGAGCGCGTTGGCCTTCAGCGCCAGCTTCCACGACAGCATGTAGGCTTCCTTGCAGTCCTCTACGCTGGCGTCGTTGGGCATGTTGATCGTCTTGGAAATCGCGCCGGAGATGAAGGGCTGGGCGGCAGCCATCATGCGGATGTGGCTGTCGACCGAAAGCGCCCGCTTGCCAGTGCGTCCGCACGGGCTGGCGCAATCGAACACCGCCAGGTGCTCTTCCTTCAGATGCGGCGCGCCTTCCAGCGTCATCGCCCCGCAGCAGAACACGTTGGCCGCCTCGATCTCCTTCCGCGTGAAGCCGACATGGGCCAGGATATCGAGCGTGAAATCGGCCAGCTGCTCGTCGGTCAGCTTGAGCACGTCCTTGCAGAAGGCATCGCCCAGCGTGTGCCGGTTGAAGGCGAACTTGATGTCGAACGCCGAGGCGAGCCCGGCTTCCACGGCCTCGATTTCCTTGTCGGTGAAGCCCTTGGCCTTCAGCGTGTCGTGGTTGATGGACGGCGCACCCTTCAGCGTGCCGCGACCGACGGCATGGTCGATGATCGCCGCCGTCGCGTCCTTGGAATAGCCCAGCATGGCGAGCGCTTCGGGCACGGCGCGGTTGATGATCTTGAAATAGCCGCCGCCGGCCAGCTTCTTGAACTTCACCAGCGCGAAATCGGGCTCGATGCCGGTGGTGTCGCAATCCATCACGAGGCCGATCGTGCCGGTCGGCGCGATCACGGTGGACTGCGCGTTGCGATAGCCGTGCTTTTCGCCCAGCGCCACGGCCCGGTCCCAGGCGGCGATCGCGCGCCGCGGCAGTTCCGGATCGGGGCTCGCCGCATGGTCGAGCGCGACGGGCGGGGTGTTCAGTCCCTCATAGCCTTCCGGCTTGCCGTGCGCGGCCAGGCGATGGTTGCGCATGACGCGCAGCATGTGTTCCGCGTTCGGCCCGTATTCCGGGAAGGTGCCGAGTTCGCCGGCCATTTCCGCCGAAGTCGCGTAGCAGATGCCGGTCATGATTGCCGAGATCGCGCCGCAGGTCGCGCGCGCTTCCGGCGAATCGTAGGGAATGCCCGAGGTCATCAGCAGGCCGCCGATATTGGCAAAGCCCAGACCGGTCGTGCGGTAGTCGTAGGACAGCTTGGCGATCTGCTTCGACGGGAACTGCGCCATCATCACCGAGACTTCGAGCACCATCATCCACAGCCGGCAGGCATGTTCGAAGGCGTCGATGTCGAAGGCGAGCGGATCCTCCTTGCTCGCCTTTGCCTTGTCGCGGAAGGCGAGCAGGTTCAGCGAGGCGAGGTTGCACGCCGTGTCGTCGAGGAACATGTATTCCGAGCACGGGTTCGACGCGCGGATCGGGCCGGCCGCCGGGCAGGTGTGCCAGTCGTTCATCGTGGTGTTGAAGTGCAGGCCCGGATCGGCCGATGCCCAGGCGGCGTTGCCGATGCGGTCCCACAATTCGCGGGCGCGCACGGTCTTCATCACCTTGCCGTCCTTGCGGGCGGTCAGGTCCCACGTGCCGTCATCCTCCACGGCCTTGAGGAAGCCGTCCTTGATGGACACGGAATTGTTGGAGTTCTGGCCCGATACCGTCAGATAGGCTTCCGAATCCCAGTCCGTGTTGAAGATCGGGAACTCGATGTCGGTATAGCCCTGGCGCGCGAGCTGGATGACGCGCTTGATGTAGTTCTCCGGCACGGCGTTCTTCTTGGCCGCGCGGACCTCGCGCTTCAGCGCGGTGTTGACCTTCGGGTCGAAGCAGTCGTCATCCTCGCCCTCGCAATTGATGCAGGCCTTCATGATCGCCTTGAGATGGCGCGAGACGACCTTGGAGCCGGTGACGAGCGCGGCGACCTTCTTCTCCTCGCGCACCTTCCACTCGATGTAGTCCTCGATATCGGGATGGTCGATGTCGACGACGACCATCTTGGCCGCGCGGCGCGTCGTGCCGCCCGACTTGATCGCGCCGGCCGCCCGGTCGCCGATCTTAAGGAAGCTCATCAGGCCGGAAGACTTGCCGCCGCCCGAAAGCTTTTCGCCCTCGGCGCGCAGACGCGAGAAATTGGAGCCCGTGCCCGAGCCGTATTTGAACAGCCGCGCCTCGCGCACCCACAGATCCATGATGCCGCTGTCATTGACCAGATCGTCCTCGACCGACTGGATGAAGCAGGCATGCGGCTGGGGATGCTCGTAGGAGGTCTTCGACTTGGTCAGCTTGCCGGTGAAGGGGTCGACGTAATAATGGCCCTGCGCCGGACCGTCGATGCCATAGGCCCAGTGCAGGCCGGTGTTGAACCATTGCGGCGAGTTCGGCGCCACCTTCTGGGTCGCCAGCATGTAGCAGAGCTCGTCATAGAAGGCGCGCGCGTCTTCCTCGCGGTCGAAATAGCCGCCCTTCCAGCCCCAATAGGTCCAGGTGCCGGCCAGCCGGTCAAAGACCTGGCGCGCATCCATTTCCGGACCGGTCCGCTCTTCCTCGGGCAGTTCGGCCAGCGCCTTTTCGTCGGGCTCGCTGCGCCACAGCCAGGAAGGGACGGAGTTCTCCTCGACCTTCTTCAGGCGCGCGGGGACGCCGGCCTTGCGGAAATATTTCTGCGCGAGAATGTCCGAGGCGACCTGGCTCCATGCCTTGGGCACCTGGATGTTCTCGAGGCGAAACACGATCGACCCGTCCGGATTGCGAATCTCGCTCGTCGCGGTGCGGAATTCGATGGCCTCGTATGGTGAATTTCCCGATTGGGTGTGGCGCCGCTCTACGCGCATGATTCCCTTGTCCCTTCTATAGAAGCCCGTTGTCCGGCCGGAGCCGTCAACGCGCAATGTCCGCCGCTTGCCGGCGGGAGTATTCCCGCAGGCCCAGGTCCCCTAAGTCCCTGTAAAACGCCCTGTTTTTCCGTTTTTTTCGCTGCCTTGAACGAAGATACGCCGCAATCCGTCTAGGGCAACAGCCGGAAACTATATATTGCGGTAACGATGGGTGCAAACGCTAAATATAGTGTTAACACCCTTTTTGCCACCATCTTCGCAAGGCCACACAGGCACTCGACGCGAGCTTCCGTTTCGACCGCTTCGACCAGGGCGCAAAACACTGCCTCGCGGACCGTGATCCGCGATGGTTTACGCTTGTCGAAACTGGTGAAAAGGACCCGGGATCACCTCGTATCCCACGTACCGCGGAAGCGGCCCGCTCGGTCCAACGCTACTCAACCCAACGAATGATGCGACGGTAAGGTGACTCGGTTTTACGCGTCAAGGACTTGTCACAAAGAAAAACGAAACCACCAGATATTGTGGTTGTGATGTGAATTTCGGGGAAAATTCATGTTCGCTGTTTCACCAAGCGATTCAAGGATTTGCCGCCGTTCGTTCGTCTCCGGTCTCGGATGGCGTTGAGAAAAACTTAACCATTTTTCAAGCACCCGGGATTCGCTCGGCTGCCCGTGGAAAAACCATGCCGAAATGGATGGAAAACGGGAGTTTTTCGGGGCTCCGAAAGGCTTGTCGGGCACTTGTCCGTGAGCCCCCGCTGCGCGGGCGAAAAACGTGGCCGGCGAATCGCCATGAGTTGAATGATGCGGATTCGGTACTGGCCCTGCACCGTATTTAGATGAATTGGCCGGTCGATGACTGCCCGAAAACGGGTTCTGATGATCATCAAACGGGCGAATCGGGTTTGCCCCCGGATCAGGCCGACCGGTTCCGACGGGTCGAGGCGGGCAGGGGCGTCAGAGATCTGTCGCTGTCGTCCCTGCGAATGAAGGGTGGCCAAACCTGGTTGCGACCGTTGCGCTTGGCCGCGTAAAGCGCGCTGTCGGCGCCGGACAGGATTTCCGAGAAGGAATGCATCGCCACCGGCCCGACAGCGACGCCGAAACTGGCGGTCACGATGCCACGCTCACCGCGCGCCTCGTTGGGGATTGCCAGGCGTTCGATCTGCCGTCGCACCCGCTCGGCGATGCGAATCGCCGCCGGCAGGTCCGTGTCGGGCATCAGGATCATGAATTCCTCGCCGCCATAGCGCACCGCCAGATCGTTTTCGTGGCGCAGTTCGGAAACGATCGCGCCGGCAACCCGCTTGAGGCAGTTATCCCCGGCGATATGGCCATAGCGGTCGTTGAACGGCTTGAAGCGGTCGATGTCGAGCATGACGATCGCTACGGAGGTGCGCGCCTCGGCCGCGTTGCGCCACAGGGAATCGGCCTTCTTTTCCAGCTGGCGGCGATTGGCGAGCCCCGTCAGCGCGTCGAGCATCGACATTTCTTCCGCACCTTCACGCAGCAACTGGTCCTTGAGGCGCTTGAGGAAATCCCGGCGAAGGTCGAGTTCCATCCGGTGGTTGGCGACGAGGCTCATATAGCCCGTCGAGACCACCAGTGCCGTGCCGATGAACTTTACCTGAAAGGCGATGTCGGAAGACAGCAGCACGCCAAGATAGACCGAAGCCACCAGCGCGGTTGAAATCGCAGCCTGCCGAAAGCCGTACCGCTGGCTGATGTTGGAATAGAGCATTACCGGAATCGACAGATACTGGTAGTGCTCGACATTGGCCGTGCCGTTCAGCGTGAAGATGAGCATGATCTGCCCGACGATCAGCACCGGATTCAGCGCCGGCAGCGTGTCGCGCAGCCACCATTTGCTCGTCCTGGCATAGGCAAGGCCGACCACCAGGATCGCAGGCGAGACGACGGCAAGATGCAGGAACAGGGCGAGTTCGAACGTCGCCGGCGCCAACACATAGTCGGCGATCAGGAACGCGTTGTAGATGATCAGCGTGCGCACCGTCATGATCGCCATCAGCTTGCGGCGACGGCTGACCACGCGTTCCTCGAACATGGCCTCGAGGACGACAGGAAAGGTCAGACGCCAGCTTTTCCTGCCGATGCAGGCGTCGACCATGTCCGGTGTGACTTTGGATTCCGGCATTGTCGGTCCATCCACACAAGCATCCCGCAACGGGGATTGTTGCGGGGCATTCTACGCCGCAAGCCTTAAGGACCGGGTTCGAGAACTGGTAAAATTTGTGTTCACACGACAGGATGCAAGCTTGCCGAAGCCAGGCGGCTTCACCGGCAAGCGGCCTTGACGGTCAGCCGTCCTTCAGGCCGGAGATCGGCTCGACATAGGACATCTCCATGTCCCAGGGGAAATAGATCCAGGTGTCCTGGCTGACCTCGGTGACATAGGTGTCGGCCTGCGGCACGCCCTGCGGCTTGGCATAGACCGTTGCGATATGCGCCTTGGGCAGTATCTCGCGTACCTTGGCCGCCGTTCGGCCGGTATCGGTCAGATCGTCGATGACCAGGATGCCTTCGCCTTCGCCGCCCGATTCGTCGATCAGCTTCTGCGCGATGCCTTTCATGACGATCAGGTCGCCCTGATCCTTGTAGTCATGATAGGACGCGATGCAGATCGTCTCGATGGTGCGGATGCCCAGTTCGCGCGCGATGATCGCAGCCGGCACCAACCCGCCGCGCGTGATGGAGACGATCGCCCGCCAGGGCTGGGAGGAATCGGCGATGCCGGCGAGCCGCCAGGCCAGCGCCTTGCAGTCGCGATGCAACTGGTCCCAGGAAACCGGAAACGCTTTTTGCGAAGGGCTCATCGATCTGTCTCCGTGCGAATGCGATCACGTGCAGTAAGTCGGAAGCGATTATCGCAAGCACGGTATGCATGTAAACGGCCGGCTCCGCCTATGCACAGCGGAACCGGCCGTATCGATCGTTTCGGCGTGTCTCGCCGGCCCGGGATCAGCCTCTGGCCGGCCGGAGCATGCGCACCAATACGTCGGATTTGGCGAAGAAGTGCTGGTAGAGCGCGCCCAACGCGTGAAGCGTCACGACAATGATGAGGATCGGCTTGCCGATTTCGTGCACTTCGCCTGCCGCCTCGAAGCCGCCGAACCAGGCGATGCCGCCGCTGATCGGCATAAGGATGATGGCGAGATAGAGCACGACATGTGCCGCGCCGGCGATCCATTTCTGGACCGCGCTCTCATTGGGCGGCGGCGGTGGCGCGCCGTAGCGCAGCCGCAGCGTCAGGCGCCACAGCGCCAGAACGAGAATCGCGATGCCGAAATAGACATGGATGTTGGCGTTGAACATGGCATCGGTCGAAGGCTCGAGACCGCGACGGAAGGCACGCCAGGCATCGGCGATTTCCTCTCCGAAGACGAGCTGGAAGATGACGAGGGCGGCGATGGCCCAGTGAAGGAAGATTTGCGTGCCGGAATAGCCCTTCGGCCTTGCTGGCGATCCCATGATTGTCTCTCCTTGCGAAAGCGTCTGCTGGGAGGTCACACACATGTGAACCAGAGCACCGGAAACGATTCCGGGCAAATGAAGAATGCGTAATGTCGCATGTTTGGAGAGCAGGCTTTGCGGTTTCGGCAATCCGAAGACGGCCGGCGTGGGACGCGACGTCAGGGCGCGCCATGTGACCGGGCGCACTTTACTTTGTGCCGCGCCGTTCTACTTTCGTCGCATGGACGAACAAAGGCCGCCCGATCTGGAAGGCGCCGGGATCGTCACGGGGGTGGCGATCCTCGGCCTGCGCCTAGCGCTCATCTTCGCGGTGATGGGCGCCGGCTACTATGTGCACGAGCATTTCGGCCTCGAATGGTTCAAGGTCTTTGTTTTCGCCGCCATCGCAGCCGGACTGCATTTCGAATTGAAGCGCATCGACCGCGAATACCCGCCCGAAGAGTGATCTGAACCCTTTCCGCAGCGCCGGTTTGCCGTTCGCGTTCTAGCCTCGTTGGCCGAGCGGGTGCGAGGCCCGGTTCGCTTCAGCTTTGGGCGGAATCGAATAGCGCTGCCGCCCGCATAAGCTCGAACGCGCTTATCGATGCATCTGTTTCCGACCAGACCTGAATCGAACTAATCGCGCCTGCGGCGGATCGAGATGATGCAGTTGGGGTGGCGGGGGTGCAACGCCGGCAGATCGCGCGCGAGCACGTCGACCGCGCCCACATGCCTGAGCGCGCCGGCTGATTCGAAGCCTTCGTCGGCGCGGTTGAGGCGCTTGCCGTGACCGCTGGCGAGGCAGCGCCAAGGTTTGCCGCCATCGTCGGCGGCGAATCTCGGCTCGGCATGCACCGGTTGTCGACCGGGCAGGCGGGTAATGTGTTGTTTCGCCTTGGCCGGTCCCGTGCTGTCCGGAACATGAACGATAGCGCCACCGCCGGTGGCGGTATTTGTGCCAGTACCAGTACCCGTAGCCGTGCCGATCGTCGTGCCGGTGCCGGTGCTCGCACCCGCGACCGGCTTCGGCCTCGGCACCAACATCGGTGTCGCCTGCTGCAAAGGCGTGGGAATGGCCTGCGGGACAGCGGTGGGGGTCGGATAGGCTGTCGGCTGCGGCACGCGCCCGAACCCGGTCACGACCTGGCCGGGCCGGCCGATGACGATGCCGGCCGTGACCGGGCCGACCCCCGTGACGGTCGTGGGCGGAAGCGGCGAGACGATGATGTTCATCTGCCCCTGTCCGGTGAAGGAGCCGCCGGGCTGGCCCTGAACTGGCGGTATAGGTCCCGTGCCGGTGAAAGTCTGTTGCGGATTCGGTGTGACGATGATCGGCAACTGCCCGGTGCCGGTGAAGGAGCCACCCGGCTGGCCTTGGACCGGCGGAACCGGTCCCGTCCCGGTGAAAACCTGCTGCGGATTGGGCGCGACGATGATCGGCAATTGCCCGGTTCCTGTAAAGGAGCCGCCGGGTTGGCCCTGGATCGGTTGCACCTGCCCGGTCCCCTCGAATGTCTGCGGCGGATCGGGGTACAGGTTGATCGTTGCAGGGTCCGGCAACTGGTTCGAGGTCGGGACCGTCGAAGGCGTGGCGCCGACATCCGGATCGGAACCTCCGCCGCACTGGTCTGAGGCGTGCTTGTTCCCGACGCCGATGCACCAGCCGAAATGATTGCCGCCCGCCAGCGCCGGTACGGGCAGAAGGATCAGGGTCGAGACAAGGGCGAGGGCGGCAATCTTCACTAGCGTCACCAGCTTTTCGTCAGGGACAGATAGAAGGCGGGATCAAGCGCGGCGGTGGCGGGTCCATCGACCAGCGGCAGGGCGACATGGCCGCGCACGAACACGCCGCCGGCCAGGTCAGCTTCCAGCCCGAGGCCGAGCGAGGCGAGTAGCCAATGGTCGAATTCGTCGGGTGAGGGGTCGTTGTTGGCGACAAGCCCGGCATCGATGAAGCCATAGGGGCGCACCCGGCGAAGGTAGGCGTATTCGGGGAAGAAATCCCGACCCACCTCCAGCGTGGCCGACAATCCGCTGTCGCCCTGGGCTTCGGCGAAAAGATAGCCGCGTTCGTCGTCATTGCCGCCGAGATGGAATTTCTCGACCCCGGGAAGGTCGTTGCCGGTAATCTGGCCCCAGAACTCCGCCCGGAAGGAGGAATGGGGCCCGAACCATTCGGTCGCGTGATCGATCCCCAGCCCGCCACGGAGGTGGAAGAAGTGGTCGTCGCCATCGTCGATCGTGCTGGAATCGTGCACGCGCTGCCCGATGGTCAGGTCGAGGGCATATTCCCAGGCACCACCCGATGCCGTCGTTCGGCCGTGAATCCAGGCCAGCCCGGCCGCCACGACCCCGCTTTCGAACCGCGTTCCGGCAACGTCCACATCGGTGCTTGCGTGCCGCGCTTCCACGATCGCGTAGCCATAGGTTTCGACGTCGCGCAGCACCGGATAGCCGAGCGCGAGGATGGCGGTCATGCCGCGAAGGTCGGTCTCCTGCAACGCGCCGGAGCGTTCGCGGCGTGCCGCCACGCTGCCGAAATAGGCCTCGCCATAGGCGCCGGCGCCGCCGATCGGTGCGCGATAGGTCACCGATCCCCAGACGGAGTTGTCGTGGTCCTCGAAGCGCGTCGTGCCGGACAGGCGAAGACGAAGCAGGTCGCCGGGCAGGAGCAGGCCGTAGAACTCCTGGCCGAATTGCAGCGTTGCGGCTTCGCCCGGTTCCCTGGCCGGATGATCGAGCGTCAGGAAACCGCTGCCGGCACGCCCCGCTTCGACGACCACCCTGACGCGGGCCTTGTCGCTGCCCCGCGGATAGTCGATCTCCGCGGAGGCGGCGATGGATTCGATATCCTCGACGAGCATGATCGCCCGCTCGAAGGCATTGCGTCGCACCGGGCGCATTCCAAGAAGCGGTTCGAGATAGGAACGGATGAGCCAGGCGGTGCGGACATCGGCGCCCTCGATGACGATGTCGCCAATCTCGCCTTCCTCGACGAGAACCGTCCGCCCGTCAGGGTCGAGGTAGACCTCGGCCAGGAAATAGCCGTCCTCGCGATAGATGAGCTCGATCGTGTCCGCCAGCCCTTCGCCGCTGACCGTGCCGTCGCGGGCGGCCACGGCGCCGGCGGCGTATCCAAGCAGGTGAACGGGATCGTAGGCGGTGACGCCGGCAAGTTCGTATTGCTGGGCGCGCGCGAGGCCTGCGATGCAACACAGGAAGGCGGCCACGACCAGCACGTATGGGGCGTTCGGTCTCATCGCTTACCTAACGTAATCGATGGCCCACTGGATCGACCGATATTGCCTGCACGGTGGATTCGCAACACCTGACGGCGCACAAACTCCGCGTGATTAACGCATTCTTGCCCGGATCGGGAAAAAGCGGTCCAGCACGCGCGAGCGAACTCAGCCCGCTTTCGGCGCGGCGCCCTCGAATTCATCCAGCATGGCGCGAACGTCATTCTCGGCTGCCGCGATGGCGTCGCCGTCGCGTGAGCGGATGACGATCTGGGTCGAGAATGTCGTACCGTCATAGCGCGGATAGGAGCCGATCGAGGTGTCGGCGTGCCGCGCCTGGATCTCGCCCAGCGCGGTGCCGATCATGCCTTCGGGAAGCTGGCAGTCCACGGCCGACGACAGGACCTTCGCGCCCGTCTTCAGCGTCGGCATGACATTGTCGAGCATGGCCTGGAAGATCGATGGCACACCGGCCATGACATGCACATTGCCGATCCTGAAGCCCGGCGCCTTCGAGACAGGATTGTCGATCAACTCCGCGCCGTCGGGGATGCGCGTCATGCGCCGCCGCGCCGGGGTGAACTCGATGTTGCGCTCGGCATAGCTCGCTGCGAGAACTGCCACGGCGCGCGGATCCTCGCCGATCCCGACGCCGAAGGCTGCCGCCATGGCATCCGCCGTGATGTCGTCATGGGTCGGCCCGATGCCGCCGGAGGTGAACACATAGGTGTAGCGTTCGCGCAGCGCATTGACCGCCTCGACGATCCGCGCCTGTTCGTCGCCGACGATGCGCACTTCCATCAGGTCGATGCCGGCAAGGGTGAGCACGTCGGCGAGATGGCCGATATTCTTGTCCTTGGTCCGCCCGGAAAGGAGTTCGTCGCCGATGGCGAGCATGGCGGCGGTGACGGTCTTCGGCGCGGCATTGGCATTCACGGCATGGTTCTCCAGAAATCTGCCGTGCCAATTCATGCGATTTCGCCGCAAATCGCAACCCGATTGCGCTTCGCCTGCGATGCGGTTAGGCATGCAATTCAGGCGGGCATGGCGGAACTGGTAGACGCAAGGGACTTAAAATCCCTCGGCCTTTGGCCGTCCGGGTTCGATTCCCGGTGCCCGCACCATGTCAATAAAACGCCCAAACCACATTGAAGAATGCCCGCGCCATGCGGAAAGGCGGAATTTTCGTTGCCCGCCGAGTCGCTTGACCGTCTTCTGATCGCCGCAAGGATGGCGTATGATCTTGCCATGCCGCAACGCCTTCACGGACCGGCAGGGAGAATGGAACCGGCATGGCCCAGAACGCCCCCTATATCGCCCCGCGCGAACTCAAGCGCCTGTCGCAGCTGACGCCCTGGCGCACGGCGCTGGCGATCGTGTTCGACTGGGTGGTGATCGCCATCGCGATCTTCCTCGCCGAATGGACCGACAGCTGGCTGGTCTGGCTCGTTGCCGTGCCGGTCATCGCCGGCAGGCAGCATGCCTTCGGCGCGCTGATGCACGATTTCGCGCACTACCGCTTCATGGGCAACAAGAAGATGAGCGACTGGATCGGCGATCTTTTCCTGGCCTGGCCCATCGGCGCGACGGTCGAGGGCTATCGCCGCAACCATCTGGCCCACCACAACTACACCAATACCGGCCGCGACCCGGACTGGGTCGTCAAGCTCGGCACGCGCGAATACACCTTCCCGCAGGAGATGCGCTTCGCCGTCCTGCATTTCCTCGGCTATTTCATCGGCGCGTCCTCATGGCGCGACATCCGCATGGCCGCCGGTCGCATGCAGGCCGAGGACACGACCGGCTGGGGCTACAAGGCGGCGCGCGGCGCCTATTACCTTGCCATCGTCGCCGTGGTCATATGGGCCGGCGTGTGGCGCGAATATCTGCTCTACTGGATCGTCCCCTATGTGACGCTGTTCTTCCTGTTCCTCTATGTGCGCTCGGTTGCCGAACATTTCGGCGAGACCATGCAGCCCGACAGCGAATTGCAGGGCACGCGCACGGTCGAACCGCATTTCTGGGAGCGCTGGTTCTTCTGCCCGCACAACATCAACTATCATCTCGACCATCACCTCTATCCGAGCGTCCCGTTCTACAATCTGCCGGCGCTCAACAGGGCGCTGATGGGCGAGCAGCGTTTTGCCGACAACGCGCATCTGACGCGCGGCTATGCGACCGGCCTGTTCCGCGAGGTCTGGCTCGATGGCTGGCGCAGGAAATGGCGCGCGGTCGAAGCAGCCGAATAGGTTGGCAGTCGGGGAGGGCGGCATGATTTTCGTGGCGCAGACCATGGCGGGAGGGGAAATCAGATGGCGCGACCGCAAGCGCTATCTCTGGCTGTTCTCCGTGCTGATGCCGTTGCTGCCCTTCGCCGTGTCGATGATCATTCTTTCAACCGGGAATCCGTGGTGGGCCGCGCTTATCCTGCTGATCGATTTCGGTCTGATTCCGGTGCTCGATCTGGTTTTCGGCGAGGACCCGAACAACCCGCCCGAGGAAGTGGTCGAAACGCTCGCCGCCGACCAGTGGTATCGCGGACTGCTGTTCGCCTCGATTCTCGCCTATTATGCGAGTTTCTTCGCCGTCGCCTTCGTGATCGGCACGGTGGCGATGCCGATCGGCGCCTTCCTGCTGCTTGCCGTCGGTGCCGGCGTTGGCGCGGGCTCGGCGCTCACTGTCGGACATGAGCTCGGCCACAAGCCGCATCGGCTCGACCGGTTCGGCGCCAAGCTGGTCAACGCGCTGTCGGGTTATGGCCATTTCTGCATCGAGCACAATCGCGGACACCACACCATGGTCGCCACGCCGGAGGATCCGGCCTCGGCAAGGCTGGGTGAGAGCATCTACGCCTTCGCGCTGCGCGAGATACCGGGCGCGGCGGCACGCGGCTGGCGCCATGAGCGCGAGCGGCTGGCAAGGAAAGGGTTGCCGTTCTGGCACTGGCGCAACGATATCCTGCAGGGCTATGCGATCACGCTCGCCATTGCCGTGGTACTGATCGCGACCTTCGGCTGGATCATGCTGCCCTTCCTGGCGATCCATCACGTCTTCGGCTGGCTGCAGCTCACCTTCGCCAACTATGTCGAGCACTACGGCCTTCTGCGGGACCGGAAGGCGAATGGCCGCTACGCGCCGTGCGAGCCACGCCATTCGTGGAACACCAACCACATCGTCTCGAATCTGCTGCTGTTCCATCTGCAGCGCCATTCCGACCACCACGCCAATCCGCTCCGGCCGTACCAGACATTGCGCAATTTCGAGGAATTGCCGCGCCTGCCGAGCGGCTATCCGGGCAGTTTCGCGCTGGCCGCGATCCCGCCGCTCTGGTTCCGCGTCATGGACAGGAAGGTGCTCGACTGGGCTGGCGGCGATGTCGCGCGCACCAACCATGTGGCGGGCTATCGCGCCGCGCCCTCCAGCACGACATAGGGCGTTCCGGTGACGTCTTCTGCCAGGCCGGGGAAGAACCGGGAAACGCCGCCATCGCGGATCTCGAAATAATACATCAGCGGGTAGGGCGCGCTCGTGTAGTCGGCCGGAATGCTTGCGCAATACTGCCCGTCGTTACCGGCCATTTCCACGCGCTCCCAGGGCTGCGACTGGTCGACATGGCGATAGTGCAGGATGGCGCTGTCTTCCATTGAACCGGCGCAGGCAATCGCCAGGTCGACCGCCTCGCCATGCCTGAAGCCATCCGGCGGTGTGTGCCGGCAGTCGGCGATCTGCGTTTCCGACCATTCTTGGATGGTCTCGAGACTCACGTCGCGGTCTGAATCCGATTCCGGTCGTATATGCCCGGCGGTCGCTGCTTCCATGTCTGCTATGTCCTGGTCGATGGCCGGCAGGCGGTCATCCCATCGCCCACGTAGCCATGAATGCGGGCCATAGGTGATGTCGGGCAGATAGACCTTGCTGCCGGCTTCGGCGGCCTCGGCCCATCCGTCGCGCGCCCTGCGGTAGTGGACAAGCGCCGCCTGTGCGGCATTGCTGTCGCCATTCAGCAGGAAGAACTCCCAGAACACCGCCGCGCGGATTTTCTCGGCGAAGAACCGTCCGATGCCGGACTGGATCGCAATGTCGGTTTCGACCAGAAATCGCTCGGCGTCATCACCTGCCGGGACCGCCTTTGCGTCTACCAGTGCTCTTGATGCGTCCAGCGCAAGCCTCTCCAGCCAGTTCGCCCAGGTCAGCGGCGCGATCCGGTCGGCATCCGTGCCCGCGTGAAGACATGCGGCGAAATCGGCCGGCGACATCATGAACTGCGGGTCGCACGCGCCGACCGTGCCGAAGCGCGAATCTTTCGGCAATTCGTAGCCATAGGGCAGGGCGGGCGCCGTGTGCACCACCGACATGTTCTCGTACAGTTCGGGCCAGTAGGAATTGTTCGAGGCTGTCGGCGTGTGCGCCAGCGTGATCAGCGGCAGGATGCGGCTGGCGCTCGACAGCGCCTTGCCGAGCGGCGCGCCGGCCGCCCCGTAACGCGATGTCAGAAAGCGGTCGAAGGCTTCTTCGTTCCTCGAGGGATCGTAGAGGGAACGTCCCCAGACACGATAGGTATATTCGAATTTCTGCCAGTCGTGCCGATGGATGCGCCAGGGCTCGGCATAACCGGTGCGGCTGCCGGCAACGCCCGTGCCCATGCGCCCCTTGAACGAAAGCGGCTCGCACAACTCGATGCCGTCGGCGCCGCAAAAGCTCGCCTCGCGGCCATAAGCGCCGGCGAGCACCGGATCGCCCCACAGCAGGATGCGGACCGTGCCCGGCCAGATCCGGAACAGGATGCCGTAGGGCCGGTCCTCGCGCATCAGGTCGCCATAGCTGTAGCGCATGAACTTCCGCGAGCCTTCCGAGAACTTCCATGTGCCGGCATATTTCTCGGCGTTGCGGCCGGCATAGAGTATCGTCTCGTCGTCGCGCGGCGGCAGTTCGAGCGCGCGCACCGACATCTGGTGCCAGGGCAGGCCGAGATGCTCGGAGGTATATTTCGGCGAGATGGTGACCGGCATGCCGGTCGCAATCGCGACCGCGATCATCTCGTCGTCGATGCCCTTGGCGTGCAAATCGAGGCGGATTGTGCGGCCGGCGCCCGTCACCGCCTCGAAATAGCTGCGCCAGAAAGCGTAGTCGCCCTCGGCGATGCCGCATTCGACATGAACGCGCAGGGTGAGCCCGCTGATCTCCGGCACTTCGGCAAGCAGTATTGCCAGCGCGTCGCGGCAATAGGGCGCGATGGTGTCGGGTTCGAGTCCCGAGATCTGATGCTTCGCGGCCGGGCAATCGTCGAAATCGTAGCGCTGCGTCCAAAGGGCGAGCTGGAAATCGAGACCGCGCCGCGCCGCCTCGCGCCCGATGAAGCGCAGGCTTTCGAGGTTCCGCTGCCGTTCCGCCTCGCTCAGGTTCGAGATCGAGACGTCATGGCCGGGCAGCGAAACCAGGAAGGGGTAGGCGAAATGGAAATAGACGTCCGACAGGAATTCGTTCCCGTAGGGGTAATTGTACTGCATGCCGAGCGTCAGCGTGAACCGGTTGAACCGGTGCGTCGCCAGCATCGTCAGATAGGCTTCCCAACCCTCGCGGTCGTGAAACCACGGCAGGTCCTCGACCTCGCTGACGAAGACCTTCGAAATGCTGCGCACCTTCGCCGACGGGCGCTCGATGAGCGGCGCGGCAAAGGCGAACGCATCCTCGATGTCCGCACCATGACGAACCCAGTCCGCCAGTTCGGTCAGCGCATAGACGAGGCCACGCGTGTCGGCGGCGAACACCACGAGACGGTTGCTGTCATCGTCAGTGGTTCGGAAGATCGCAAAGGATTCGGGCGTGTCGGGCAGGGCGATGCCGGCGCGTTCGGCCATGTGCGCGAAGGATGGGTCCGGTCCGATGGCAATCGGCATGTCGACCTCGGCGCCGTCGACCTGGCGGAGCGCGATGTCGCGCTCGCCGAGCGCGGCCCGCAATTCGCCGATGGCCCACTGTATGGGCGCGTCGCCGGCAAGGGCCGGTGCCGTTGAAAGCGTGAAGTTGATCGTCCCGCCCGGCCGAACCGGGAACGTGCCTTCAGTGTTCATGCATGCCGGCCGAGTCTGTGATTGCCCCACGCGTCCCTGATGACGCTCGCGGATGCTAGTGGGTTTCCGGATCGGCGGGAACCCTCATTTCCGCACGAAACGAAGCGTGAGTGCGAGTGGAAGGGCTTACTGCGCCGAAGCCTGCAAATGACGCGAACGCGCGACCAGCGTGGTGATGCGATCCTTCTCGTCCTCGTCGAACTGGATCTGCTCGCGCTCGTGCTCGTTCATCAGCTTGCGGAAGGCCAGCACCGCATTGCTCCGCAAGGTCTGGCAGTCTTCCTGTGGCGGCAGCGCCATGACCAGCTTTTCGGCCTTCAGCGCGTAGCTGTCGGCGATGGCAACATGGATGGATTCATGCAGCCGCGCATATTGCTCCAGATTGTTCCAGACCTTCGAAAGGTCGCACTTCATGCGCTCCGGATTGGCAAGCCTCGGCAGGGTGACATGCGCCTGCACGTCGACCCGCGCCGAGGCGACGACGCATTTGTCGCCGGCCGTCTTGAACTGGAAATCGGGCAGCATGCGCACATTGGTGGCCGCCAGCGCCCGGCCGACACGGTTCACCGTGGGCCCGTGCAGGGAGATCTGCTCGTCGAGCTCGTCGAACGTGCTGCCCGCGATGGAATAGTAGCCGACCGACAGCTGCGTGCGCTCGCCCACCGGTGTGCACGCCACCAGAAGGCTTGCCAACATGATCGGGATAGACAGGGAAAGCCGCACCTGACCGTCTCTTTCCGCCTTTGTGCGCGATGCGCATCCCCCTCGATCAAGAATAAGGGCGACGGCAATGGCGTCAAGCGGATCGTGAACGGTGGAAATCCGTGGGTCGGCGCGAAAAAGGGGCCGGATTGCGGCAGCCGGCGCGGGGCCGGCCACTGCGGCTTCGGGTTATTTCACCGAGCTGGTGAACATGTTGTCGACGCCACCCTTGCGGTCGAGCAGCATGCCGATCACCGGAATGAGGCGCTGGTCGACGCGCACCGAGACGGTGATGTTGAGCTTGTCGTCATCGGTGTGGCGAGCGACCATCACGCCGTTGAGGTCCTTGCGGCGGATGTTGACGATGAGCTTGGAGCGCGAATAGCGGCCACCGACCACATCCATGCCTTCGCCGGCCTCGCCATCGAGAAACTTGCCGGTGTAGCGGCCGCCGGAGCGCTTGAAGCTGGCCGACATGGGCTGACGGAACATGCCGACCCGGCAGGTGCCGTCGATCTCCAGGCCCGAGCGCGGGCCGTCGGAAGCCCCGGTGAAGCGGCAGTTGAACTTCGTGCCCTTGTACTTGCCGGCGACGATCTCGCCGCCACCCGACCATTCGCCGGAGACATTCTTGTAGAACGCGGCCTCGCTGGCCGAACCGGCCGAGGCGGCGGCGGGGAGAGCCATAAGCGCCACGAGCGAGGCGGCGAGACGGACGAATGAACCAATACGCATGAGAAACTTCCCGACCCGAATACGATGCCAGCATAGTTGGCGAAATTGGTTAATCAATCATTCCGTGAGATCGATCAACGTGCATTTCGTTTCGATGCCTTGTCGCCTGCGCCGCCATCTGTTGCGTTTTTGCCAGGCTGAGCGCCGGCAGGTGCGTTGAGACGTACCAGTTCCGACATGAAATCGGAAACGCCGGGACGTTTCTGCGAGATGAAGGGCATGGGCCGGCAGACATCCATGGCGGCGATGCCGACACGCGCCGTCAGCAACCCGTTGACCACACCTTCGCCGAGCCGGGCCGAGAGACGCGCGGCAAGGCCATGGCCGACGATCTGCTGGATCAGGCTGTCGCCCAGCGCGATCGCGCCCGTCGTCGCCAGATGGGCCAGCACGTCGCGCGTCAGCCGCAGGAAGCCGATCGTGCCGGGCCGTCCGCCGTAAAGCTGGGACAGGCGCCGGATGAGCCGCATGTTCTCGATCAGCACGAAGCCGATATCGATCAGCGCGCGCGGGCTGACGGCGGTGACGATGGAGACACGCTTGGCCGCGTTCATCACCATGGTCGTCGCCTGCCGGTCGAGTGGCCGCATCAAATCGCGTTCGGCGAGCGCGATCAGATCGGCACCGTCGATGATCTCGCCGCGATGTTCAGCAAGGCTGGCGCGCCCTGCTGCGGTGTCGGCGCGCGAGGCATAAAGTGCGACCAGTTCGCTTGTCACGCTACGTGCGAGCTTTGCGTCGTCCTCGCCATGGGCCTGGGCCGACCGGTCACGCAGGCGGTGGATCGCACCCATCCGGACGATGGCGAAGATCTCGCGCGCCGTGATCGCGACCGCCGCGAGCACGACGAGACCGGCAAGCCCCGCCGCGAACCAGCCGAGCCATTCATTGCGCTCGAACAGGTCGCGCACGAATGTGTCGACAGCCAATGCCACGGCGAGCGAAACAAGGCCGCCCAGCGCCGTGAGCAGCAGGGCGAACCATGAAAAGCCGCGCTTCGGCGTGGGCGCGGGCGGCGGCGTCAGATCGTCGGGCGAACCTTCCGGCCAGTCATTGGCCGCGTCGTCGGGAATGTGCTCGATGACCATCTTGCCCGTCAGCGCACGCGGCTTGCGCGGCGTAGCCTCGTCGCGGGTGCCGGTCTCCGGGTCCGCCGATGGTCGCTCCGCAGCCTTGTCCTCGTGCTCGGCCTCGTCAAGGCGGATGGCGCGCGGTTTGCGATGGTGCGTGTCTTTCGTCATGGCGAGCTCAGGGGCCTCAGGCGAGTTTGTCGGCGAGCAGGAAGGACAGGGCGCGGTCAAGCCGGATATGCGGCAGCGAGAGGCGCAGGCCGTCGGCGGTTTTTTCAAGGCCCGGCGGGCGGAAGCGCACGAAACGCAGGGGCGGCGGCGCGTCCTTGCCTGCCGCCAGCAGCCGGCCGGGATCGGCGGGCAGATCGCCCGGGAAGATGGCCGTCTCCGCCTCGCCGTCGAACCGCTCGCCATCGATGGTCTCGCCGGCAAGCGGCGTGCCGACGATCACCGGCAGTTCCTCCTTGCCCTCGCGGGCCAGCGCCTCGCGCGTGGCGCGGATTGCCGCGATCGCCAGAACGTCGACTTCGGCGCCGGCGAATTTCGCCCGCTTGACGGCCCGCGCGACGAGCCGCTCCAGCAGCGCTTCCAGCCGGTCGTGATTCTCGTGGTGAAGATGATCCGCCTTGGTGGCCGCGAACAGGATACGGTCGATGCGCGGTCCGAACAGCGACGACAGGATGCTGCCCTTGCCCGGACGGAAACAGGCCAGGATGTCGGCCAGTGCGATCTCCAGATCGGCGACGGCCTCCGGCCCGGCATTGATGGCGTTGAGCACGTCGACCAGCACGATCTGCCGGTCCAGCCGCGCGAAATGCTCGCGGAAGAACGGCTTCACGACCACGGATTTGTAGGCCTCGTAGCGCGCGGCCATCATGGCGTGCAGGCTGTCCTTCTCCGGTTTGGCATCCGGGTCGACGTCGAGCGGCGAGAAGGTCAGCGCCGGCGAGCCATCCAGATCGCCCGGCATCAGGAACCGGCCGGGCGGCAGCGTCGACAGCGCGGTCTCGTCCTCCCGGCACTGCCGGAGATAGGACGTGAAGGCCTGCGCCAGCGTCAGTGCGTGCTGCTCGTCGGCCGGAGCGTTCGGATCGGTCTTCGCCAGAAGCGCGTGCCATGGCGCGGCGAGCTTGCCGCGCTTGCCCTCATGCGACAGCGAAAGCGCCTGCCGGCTCCATTGCGCGAAGGAACGGCCGAGCAGCGGCAAATCGAGCAGCCATTCGCCCGGATAGTCGACGATGTCGATGTTGAGCTTGCCGGCACCCAGCATGCGGTTCCACGCGCTGGCCGATTCATACTCAACGGTCAGCCGCAGTTCCGAAATGGCACGGGTCGAATGCGGCCATTGCCGGTCCTCGACCAGCATGCGCACATGGTCCTCGTACTGGAAGCGCGGCACGTCGAAATTGGGCTGCGGTGTCAGATAGGCGCGCGCGATGCGGCCCGAGGCATGCGGCTCGAACAGCGGCAGTCTGCCGCCATGCAGGAGGTTGTGAACGAGCGCGGTGATGAAGATCGTCTTGCCCGACCGCGAAAGGCCGGTCACGCCGAGTCGCACGCTGGGCGAAACCAGATTGCCGGCCAGATCGGTCAGATTGTCGAACGCGATCAGGGCGTCGTCGGCGAACGACGTCACCTTGCCGGGCACGTCGGGAAGAAGCGATCCCTTGGTGCTGCTGTTATCGGTTGCGCGTTTTGCGGGCGGTTTCATCGCCTTCATATCGGCGTTCGGGGCCAAAAGCGCAATCGCGAAGGCCTGCTGGCGCTTCAGAGTTCACGCGGGACGAGGAAATCGACCAGCCGGCCGCAGCCCTTGTCGACCTTCGACCAGTCGGCCGCGTCGAGATCGAAGACCGCGATCGCGCCAGTCGGGAATTTGACCGACATCAGGGCGATGGCCTCCTTCTCGCCGGAGCCGGCAAGCGTCGCCGCAAATCCCTCGCACATCGGGTTGTGGCCGATGATCATCACGGAATCATTGCCCGCGTGGTGGCGGATGCAGTCGAGATAGGCGTTCACGCCACCCGAATAGAGATTGTCGACGTAGTCGACATTGGGCGGGGTTGCGAAGGCCGACATGATGCCATGCAAGGTCAGCCGTGTGCGCAGCGACGGCGAGCAATAGACATGGTCGGGCAGGTAGTTCTTGTCGCGCATGGCGGCGGCGATCCGGGGCAGGTCTTCATTGCCGCGTTCGTTGAGGCCGCGCTCGAAATCCGGCTGGCCCGGCTCCGCCCAGGAGGACTTGGCGTGACGCAGGAGATAAAACCGCAACATTCTCCCCCTCCATGGCGTGCGAGATCGCAGTCGAATACGGGAATGCAGACCGCTTAACGACTATCCGCAAACGCATGCGATCACAACCGCGAACGTGCCGCTGGGGAAAGGGGGCCGCAGGCGGCTTAACGCCCCACGAGACAGGCGACCGCCACCGGTTTCAATGCTATGAGGTCGCCGCCCGAACATGAGAAAGCCTTTGAAGAGGCAAATGAGATGCCTGACCAGCCCGAAATCGCCATCCCGTCCGAGACTCTCGGTGGACATGTCGACAGCTACTACGCCGCCACGGCGCGCGACCTACCGACCTTTCCTGCGCTGGAGGGCAGGCGAGAGGTCGCTGTCTGCGTGATCGGCGGCGGGCTCGCCGGCCTGACGGCCGCGCTTGAACTGGCGCGCGCCGGGCAGGATGTCGCGCTCATCGAGGCGAACCGGGTCGGCTGGGCGGCGTCGGGACGCAATGGCGGCTTCGTCTCCGCCGGGTTTTCGGAATCGATCCTCAATCTGGAGGCGCGCCTTGGGCGGGAACGTGCCCGCGAACTCTACGCGCTGAGCGTCGGGGGAGTCGACTATGTGCGCAATCTGATCGCGGCCAGCGGCCGGCAGGATCTCATCGGCGGGCATGGCTGGCTGAAGATGATCCGGCACGGCGGCACGGACGCGCTCAAGCGTTACGCCGAGCGCATGGTGCGCGACTACGGTGCCAGCTATCGCTTCTTGCCGCGCAACGAACTCGCGCGATACGTCACCTCGCCGCGCTACCATGCCGGCCTGGTCGACGAGGGGCCGTTCCACATCCATCCGCTCAACTATTCCGGCCTCGTCGCCAGTGAGGCGGCGAAGGCGGGAGCGGCTCTGTTTGAGCAATCGAGGGTGACGAGCCTGCGCCGAAAGGGCGGTACGTGGGTCGTGGAAACCGCACGGGGCAGCGTCGAGGCGCGCAATGTCGTTCTGGCGACCAGTGCCTATGGCGGGCCGTTGCGCCGGATCGATGCCGCCGTGCTGCCCGTGTCGACCTACGTCGTCACGGCGCGGTCGCGCAAACTCGACCAGGCCATCCATTTCGGCGGTTGCCTTGGCGACACCCGCCGTGCCGGCGACTATTACCGCATCGTCGGCGAAAGGGAGGGAAGACGGCTGCTGTGGGGCGGCCGGATCACCACGCGGCGCTCCGTGCCGCCGCATCTGGGCGAGAGCCTCGCCCGTGACATCCGCTCGGTCTATCCGCAGTTGGACGACCTCGAGATCGACCATGCCTGGGCCGGGCTGATGGGCTACGCCATCCACAAGATGCCGCTCATCGGCCGGCTCGACGAAGGATTGTGGGCGGCCACAGCTCTGGGCGGACACGGTCTCAACACCACGGCGATGGCGGGCAGCCTGATCGGCGCGGCGATTGCCAATGGCGATGATCGCTGGCGGCTTTTTGAACCGTTCAAGGCGCGTTGGGGCGGCGGGATCGTCGGCCGCGCGGCGACGCAACTGGCCTATTGGCGCCTGCGCCTGCTCGACAGGCTCGAGGAAGGGCGCGCCGCGCCCGCGCCGATGCCTTAACGACAGGCCGGGCGTGCCTTTTTGCTTTGCACAAGCGTGAATCCACAGCCTCCACGCGCCCAAACCCTTGTTTCGTTTATCAAACCCGCAAATGCAATTTGAAGCCGTGCTGCCCGAAATTGCGTCTTGTGAGTTTCACACTGGCTCGGTATAAGGCCCGCACTTTCGCGGGTTATCGAGGGTGTGTTCATGTCGCAGACAGTTGAAGCGGACTACGTGCCGAGTGACGACGAACCATTCATGAACGAGCGCCAGCGGCAATATTTCCGGCGCAAGCTCATTGGCTGGAAAAACGATATCCTCAAGGAATCGCGGGAAACGCTGGAAACGCTGCAGGGTCAGTCGGACAAGCTTCCGGACATGGCCGACCGGGCGTCATCGGAAACCGACCGCTCGATCGAGCTTCGGGCCCGTGACCGCCAGCGCAAGCTCATTGCCAAGATCGACGCCGCGCTTCGGCGCATCGAGGACGGCAGCTACGGCTATTGCGAGGAGACGGGCGAGCCGATCAGCCTGAAACGGCTGGATGCGCGCCCGATCGCGACGCTTTCCATCGAGGCGCAGGAGCGCCACGAACGTCGCGAAAAGGTCTATCGCGACGATTGATCGCCAGCTCAAGCGCTCCTCTATGGAGCGCTTTTTTGTTTCAGGACGGTTCGCGCCTCAGTTGGGTTTCGTGCCCGACAGCTCGTCGAGCAGGCGCTGCATTTCCTCTTCCATGCTTTCGGAGCGCTTGCGCCCCGCGGCGACCGGCGGTTCGGGCGGCGCGACTTCGGCGCTCACGCTACGACGCGGGGCAAGGCTGCGCTCCTCGGGCGCCTTGCGCGGCGGCGCGACCAGCGTCTCGTCCTCGTTGAAGGCCGCTTCCAGATCGCTCGAGAATTGTTCGTCGAAGGACTGCCCGTTGCCGGCGCGGGGCGCGGCAGTGCGCTCCGGTGCGGAAGATGCCAGCGCCGGCCGGTTGGGAGAGACGGGACGCGCGGGCACCTGGACAGGTGTCGGCCGTGCCTCGACGGCAGGCGTTGACCGTGCCTCGGTGGCGGGCGCCGGCCGTTCGCTCACCGGCCGTTCGCTCACCGGTTTGGCCGGCTCGCTTTTGACGGCCTCGGTCCGGGCCGGTTCGTGCTTTGCAGGCTCTGCCTCGTCGCTTTCGATCTCAGGCTCGAACGACGCTTCTGCGCGGTTCTCGGCCGATTCGGCCTCAGGCTCTTCGAAGTGTTCCTCGGCCGGTTCGTCATAGCTCCCGGATTCGGGCGCCAGATCGGGATAGGCGGCCGCGTGCATCGGAATGCGCTGCTCGATTAGGACATCCGTCGGTCCGCCGATCATGATCAGATGCTCGACATTGTCGCGACGCACGAGCACCAGCCGGCGCTTGTCGTCGACCACGGCTGCGTCCGTGACCGAAAGCCTTGGCTGGCGGCCGCGGCCTGCCTTGACCTCCTTGCCGCCGGCGATCTTGCGAAAGATCCAGAACAGCAGCACCAGCGCGACCGCGAGGCTGACGACGATCAGGGTCAGGACCAGGCCGGGAGAATTGCCGTCGAAGGCGGATTGCAGCCAGGACATGAGCTTACTCCTTACATTCGCAACGGGGCCATTCCCGCATGAACCTGATGGCAGGAGGGCACATCGCAATCGAACGCGTCACGACGAACGGATCCTGGACCCGTTCCCCGGTGCCTTCGAGCTTTCCGCGCCGCCCGCCGCGACAGCCGCGCAATCAACTGCGGAAAAACCTATACCAACATGCTTTGACGGCGAAATGATTAACCGTGCCCGTCCACTGCCGGTTGTGAGCAATGGGGAAACATTTTGGCGAGATGGTGGCCTTGCCGCCACTTGGCCTTGCGCAGGCTGTGCCAAATCGCAGTGCAGGGCTTCCGCAGACCCCGCGAATATGGTTTCAAGAAGCCTGCTGAGCGTGCCATCGCCGCGTTGGGGCAGTCACGGGACCGAAACTTGAACACCACGGACAGGGCCAAGGCCAAATCCACTTCGCTGGAGCCGATTATCCGCCAACCGCCAAAGGCTTACGGCGCGGCGCGGCTTGTCGTGCTGGGGCTCACCCTGGCGATCCTCGCGATCCTGATCTACGTGGCGGGCCGCGAGCGGCTGGGCGAGCCCGGGCTTCTGGCCGTGCTGGGCGCGCTTGCCGGCATCGGCGTGTTCTTCCTGTTTGCGCTTTCGCTGGGCTATCTGCAGCTTTCCTCCCGCCGCGCGATGGAGGAACTCTACGGCAATCTGGTCGACGGCATGGATTCCGGCGTCGTCGTCGCAGACGAACAGGGGCGCATCGTCTACGCCAACCGCGCCTATGCCGACCTGCTCGGTGCGCGCGAGGAAAGCGATGTCGTCAGCGTCGAGGCACTGTTCTCGCGGCGCATGGATTCCGCCGACATCGTCTATCGCATCGCCAATGCGGTAAAGGCAGGCGAATCCCAGGTCGAGGAATTCCGGCTGGCGAGCGGCCTGAAAAATGGCGAGGAAGGCGCGCGCTGGTTCCGCCTGCGCGCCCGCCCGATGAAGATGGAAGGCCATCGCGCGCCACTGACCGTGTGGCAGGTCTCCGACATCACGGCCGACCGCAGGCGGCAGGAAACCGCCTTCCTGGAACTGCAGAACGCGATCCATTATCTCGACCACGCGCCGGCCGGTTTCCTGTCGAGCGAGGCCGACGGCGCGCTGGTCTACATCAACGCCACACTGGCCGACTGGCTCGGCATCGATCTGGCCCGCTTCAGGCCGGGCGAGACGAACATTTCCGAACTGGTGCCCGGCGACGGCATGGCGCTCCTGCGCGCCGTCAAGCCCGACGCCAGCGAGACCAAGACCTCGGTCATCGATCTCGATCTCGCCAAGAGCGATGGCACCCGCCTGCCGGTGCGGCTCTACCATCGCGTGCCCGCGACCGCCGACGGCGCGCCGGGCGCCACGCGCACGCTGGTGATCAACCGGCTGGTGGGCGAGGGCGGCGATGCGTTGCGCGACGCCGAACTGCGCTTCACCCGCTTCTTCGACAACACGCCCTTCGCCATCACCTCATTTGCCGCCGACGGTACCGTGCGCCGCACCAACGCGCCCTTCCTGCGCATGTTCGCCACGGCAATCGACGAGCATGGCGGCATCGAGGGACTGCGCTACACCGATCTGACGGATGAGGCCGGCGCGGACCTCCTTGAAACCGCCTGGCAGGCAGCACTCGCCGGCCAGGCGACGATCGACCCGGTCGAACTGGCGCTGCGCGGAGAGGGCGGGCGCTATGTGCGCTTCTTCCTCAACCCGGCGACCGCCTCGTCCGACGGCGAAGACGGTAGCGAGGACGAGCGGGTCGTCGCCTATGTCATGGAGACGACCGAGCAGCGCGCGCTCGAGGAACAGTTCGCCCAGGGCCAGAAGATGCAAGCCGTCGGCCAGCTCGCCGGCGGCGTGGCGCATGATTTCAACAACGTGTTGACCGCGATCATCGGCTTTTCCGACCTGCTGCTCGCCAATCACCGCCCGTCGGACCCGTCCTTCCAGGACATCATGAACATCAAGCAGAACGCCAACCGGGCGGCGAGCCTGGTGCGGCAATTGCTGGCCTTCTCCAGGCGGCAGACGCTGCGCCCCGAAGTGCTGCACCTGTCGGACGTGCTGTCCGACCTCAAGATGCTGCTCGACCGACTCCTCGGCGAGAAGGTTTCGCTCAAGGTCGTCCACGGCCGCGATTTGTGGCCGGTCAAGGCCGACGTGTCGCAGTTCGAACAGGTCGTGGTGAACCTTTCGGTCAACGCACGCGACGCCATGCCGGAAGGCGGCGTGCTGACCATCCGCACCCTCAATGTCGACGCCGAACAGTCGAAAAACTATGGCCGCAAGGAGATGCCGGAGGCAGACTACGTGCTGGTCGAGGTCGAGGATGGCGGCACTGGCATGCCGCCCGAGGTCATGGAGAAGATTTTCGAGCCCTTCTTCTCGACCAAGGAGGTCGGCAAGGGCACCGGACTCGGACTGTCCACCGTCTATGGCATCGTCAAGCAGACCGGCGGCTTCATCTATCCCGAGAGCACCGAGGGCAAGGGCACGATCTTCCGTGTCTTCCTGCCCCGGCACGTGCCGGAGGAGACGACCGCGGAAGACGCGCCGGCGACAGAGGCCGCGGCACCTGAAAAGGAAAAGTCCAGGGATCTGACGGGCAGCGCCTGCGTGCTGCTGGTCGAGGACGAGGAGGCCGTGCGTGCCTTCGCCTCACGTGCATTGGCGGCGCGCGGCTACGAGGTGCACGAGGCCTCGAGCGGCGTCGAGGCGCTGGAGGCCATGGAGGAGGTCGGCGAGCGGGTCGACATCGTCGTCTCCGACGTCGTCATGCCGGAGATGGACGGGCCGACGCTCTTCACCGAATTGCGCAAGGCCCATCCCGACCTGAAGTTCATCTTCATGTCGGGTTATGCCGAGGACGCGTTCGAGAAGAACCTGCCGGACAGCGAGAAGCAGAACTTCGCCTTCCTGCCCAAGCCCTTCACGCTCAAGCAGCTGGCCACAGCGGTCAAGGAAATGCTGGAGGAGTAGGGGGCATAGGCTCCCCACAGACTTGTCCGCACGAGCCGGGAACGTCTTGCTTGTTTTTCCGAGAATTTGGTGGGTGATACAGGGCTCGAACCTGTGACCCGCTGATTAAGAGTCAGCTGCTCTACCAACTGAGCTAATCACCCGTCGCGGATTTCCACCGGAATGGCTCCGGCCGGGCAGCGAATGCCCGCGCGCTGGGGAGCATCTAGCGTTTCACGCCGTCCGTTGCAAGGACCAACCGCAATTCCTTTGAAAAGCCTGTGAGGGACGTGGTCCGCGATCGCCGCCGCTTCGCAGGCTGCGGTCGCCCGGCGACCTGCCTTCCAGTGTCGAACGACCTCGATTCTCCCTCATTTCGTGTCTCCGCACTGGTCCACGCATTACAGCATCGTAATGAACGGCTTGATCGCGATCAAAGAGGAGCTGTCGGACTGGGCGCAGATATATGGGCAGTTCACTATATATCAGGAGGCCAATCCGATGGCACGAAATCAGGTGAAGAAGATTGTTACCGCAATGGCGCTCGTCGCCATGCTCGGGACGCCGGTCGCGGTGGCGGCAGACAATGACGATTCCGGTGGCTGGTGGTCCGGCATGGGCCGGATGATGGGCGGCGGCTCATGGGGCGGACGCTGGGGGCAGGGCCGCATGATGGGCGGTCCCGGCTCGATGAGCGGTCCGATGATGGGCCTGGGCGACGACGTCATGCTCGACCGCATCGACGGCCGGCTCGCCTTCATGAAGGCGGAGCTGAAGATCACCGACGCGCAGGCCGGCGCGTGGGACGATTTCGCTGAAACCGTGCG
>JBHIWX010000011.1:0-64545 GCA_041987205.1 Rhizobiaceae bacterium
GGTTGCCGCGCACCGGCGCATGGCCGGATCAGTCATGCTGGCGGCAAAGGCCATGGATGCCGGGTGCCAGATGGTGCGCGTTCATGATGTTTTCGAAACGGTGCAGGCGCTTCATGTGTGGCGGGGGCTGCGCGATGCGGCGCTGACCGATTTCAGCCAGTTGGCGTAAGTCACGCCTTTCCGAAATCCCGGTTCAGAGCGAAACGCCGCCGTCAGCCACGAGACAGGTGCCGGTGATCGTCGCCGCAGCATCGGACAGCAGGAAACCGATCTGCGCCGCCACTTCATCGGCCGTGGCGAAGCGGCCAAGCGGCGTAGCCCCGGAAGCCATGGCGGCAAGCGCTGCCTCGCGGCTGCCATGCTCTTGCGCCATCTGGGCAAACCAATCGGCCTTGTCCCAGATTGCGGTGTCGACGCCGCCGGGGGCAATGGCATTGACGCGAATCCCGTGCCCAGCCGCTTCGGCCGCCGCCACTTTGGCAAGCTGGATGGTTGCGGCCTTCGATGCAGAATAGGCTGCCGTTCCGGCTGCTGCCTTGATCCCCGAAACCGATGCCGTAAGCACGATCGCCCCCCGGCGGGCCTGCTGCATCAGCCGCATGGCAGCGCGCAGCGAAAGGAACATGCCGTCAAGATTGGCCGACATTGTTTTGCGCCAGGTGGCAATGTCCAGGTCGGTTATGTTGCCGCTGGTGGCGATGCCTGCATTGAGCACCGCGTGATCGAGCCGGGCAATGTCGCGTTCCAAGAGCTTCCACAGCGCGGGATCGGCAACGTCCCCGCCATAGGGCCTTACCTTGCAGGCAAGGCCAAGCGTATCGAGCGCAGGACGATCAAGGTCGATCAGCACCAGTTCGGCGATGCCGCGTGCATCGAGCCAGCGCGCCACGGCCGCGCCAATCCCCGATGCGGCCCCGGTGACAAGCGCCACCCGCCCGGAAAACTCGCCATGATCTGCCATGGCTGCGATCTAGCGCCAATCAGGCGGCGTTGTCGATGCCAAGTTCCGACAGCTTGCGGTAGAGCGTGGACCGGCCGATGCCGAGCCTTCGGGCGACCTCACTCATGCGGCCTCGATAAAAGCCGATGGCGAAGCGGATTGTCTCTGCCTCGATCTCGTCTGCGGGGCGCACCTGCCCCTCGGCTGAAACAAGCGCAAGCTGGCCGGACGCGGTGGCGTGCTTTGCGCCATTCGCGGCGTCGCCGTTGGCGCGGGTGAGTTCGTCGTCGCCGGGCTGGATCGACGGCGCGTCGACGAAATGCGCGCCGACAGACTGCGCATGGGCAGGCGTCATGTTTCGCGCCGGTTCCGGTGGTGCAGCTTGCAGCCGCGCGGTATCCGGCGAGGGCATCTCGAAGCCGGAAATCTGGGCGGCGATCTGCGGGAACTCCTCCAGCGTCAGCGTTTCGCCTTCGGCCAGCACGACAGCGCGGAACACGGCGTTTTCAAGCTGACGAATGTTGCCCGGCCAGTCGAAGGCGCAAAGGGCGGCTTCCGCCTGTGGTGTGATGGCGCGCAGTTGCGGGCGGTTTTCCTCGGCGGCGAAGCGCGCCATGAAATGGCGCAGCAGCAAAGGGATGTCCTCGCGGCGCTGGCGCAGCGGCGGCACGGTGACCGGCAGGACGAACAGGCGGTAGTAAAGGTCCTCGCGGAAACGACCGGCCTCGACCTCGGCGGCGAGGTTGCGATTGGTCGCGGAGATCAGCCTGATGTCGACGCGGACCGGGCGGCGCGAGCCGATGGGGTCGATTTCGCCTTCCTGGATGGCGCGCAGCAATTTGACCTGGATGTCGGCCGGCAATTCACCGATTTCGTCGAGAAACAGCGTGCCGCCATCGGCTTCCTGGAACTTGCCGACATGCTTGTCGGCGGCACCGGTGAACGCGCCCTTTTCGTGGCCGAACAGGATGCTTTCGACGAGATTCTCCGGCAGCGCGCCGCAATTGACGGTGATGAAGGGTTTGGCGCGCCGGTCGGACGAGCCCTGGATGGCGCGTGCGATGAGTTCCTTGCCGACGCCCGATTCACCTTCGATCAGCACGGGGATCTGCGAGGCCGCTGCCTTTTCGCCGGTCTTGAGCACGCGGTGCATGGCGGGGCTGGCGGCGATGATGTCGGAAAAGGTCAGGCTGCCTTCGGCCGATTTGCGGATGCGCTTGAGTTCGCCCTGGAGCGCGCCGACCTTGAGTGCGTTCGACAGCGAGACCTGAAGGCGTTCGGGCGAGACCGGCTTGACGACAAAGTCGAAGGCACCGGCGCGCATCGCCTTGACCACCGTCTCGATGCCGCCCTGGGCGGTCTGGACGATGACGGGAATCGACAGGCCGCGCTCGCGCATGGCCTCGAGCACCCCGATGCCGTCGATTTCGGGCATGACGAGGTCAAGAAAGACGGCCGAAATGCGGGGCGGTTTGGTTCCCGCCAGAAGATCGAGCGCTTCGCGTCCGCCTTCGGCGACCGCCGCTTCGTAGCCCATCCGGGTAACCTGCCCCTGAAGCAGTCGGCGCTGTACTGGATCGTCATCGACGATCAGGATCGTGTCCGGCATGCCTTGTTCCCTGTCCGTCCCTGAAATATCGCCCGAACGGGCCTCGTGTCGGGCTCTTTTTTTGACGTGTTGCCAAGTTTGTGTCCCGTTTCTGGACTGTCCTAGACCATTCGCCTAAACATCGCTTTAAAACCCAGGCTGAACCGAATCTGGACGGAATCGTTACAATTTTATCGAATGGCCGTTGGCGCCGATGTCCGGCGGTGAATCTCGCGGCGTAGCCCAACAGGAAGACATATGACCCAAGCGGAGACGAAGGCGGCGGGCGATCTGCCGGAATGGAATCTCGACGATCTTTATCCGGGCATGGAATCGCAGGCCTATCGCGACGATCTCGCGAAATGTGCCGAGACTGCGGCCGCGTTCGAGCGCCGATACAAGGGCGTTCTGGAAACCCTGCTGGTCGAGGATCCCGACGCGCTGGGCGCGGCAGTCGCCGAATACGAGGCCATCGAGGAGCGCATGGGCCGGATCATGTCCTATGCGGGCTTGCTGCATGCCGGCGACAATGCCGACCCGGCGCGCGCGAAATTCTATGGCGACGCGCAGGAGCGGATCACGGCGGCGAGCTCGCACCTGCTGTTCTTCACGCTCGAACTGAACCGGCTCGACGACAAGGCGCTGGAGGCGGGCATGGACGCGTCGGAGGCGCTCGGCCATTACCGGCCCTGGCTCACCGATCTGCGCATGGAAAAGCCCTACCAGCTCGACGACAGGCTGGAGCAGCTCTTCCACGAGAAATCGGTGACCGGACGCAGCGCCTGGAACCGGTTGTTCGACGAGACGATGACCGGGCTGGTCTTCAATGTGGAGGGCGAGGAGAAATCGATCGAAGCCGTGCTCGATCTCCTGCAGTCCCGCGACCGCGACAAGCGCGAGGCGGCAGCGCGAGAGATCGGCCGCGTGCTCGACGGCAGCGGGCGCGTGTTTACGCTGGTCACCAACACGCTGGCCAAGGACAAGCAGATTTCCGACGACTGGCGCGGCTTTGCCGATCCGGCGGATTCGCGGCATCTGGCCAACCGGGTCGAACGCGAGGTGGTCGAGGCGCTGGTCGACGCGGTGCGGCAGTCCTTTCCACGCATCTCGCATCGCTATTACCGCATGAAGGCCGGCTGGCTCGGCCTCGACAAGATGGCCTATTGGGATCGCAACGCGCCGTTGCCGGAACTGCCGGAGCGGACGTTTTCGTGGGACGAGGCACGCTCCACCGTGCTCGACGCCTATGAGCGGTTCTCGCCTGACATGTCACTGATCGCCGGCCGTTTCTTCGAGGATGGCTGGATCGATGCGCCGGTCCGGCCCGGCAAATCGCCGGGCGCCTTCGCGCATCCCACCGTGCCGAGCGTGCATCCTTATGTGATGGTCAACTATCTCGGTCGGCCACGCGACGTGATGACACTCGCGCACGAGCTCGGCCACGGTGTCCACCAGGTGCTGGCGGCGGAGCAGGGCGCGCTGATGGCGCAGACCCCGCTGACCCTGGCCGAGACGGCGAGCGTGTTCGGCGAAATGCTGACCTTCAGTCGGCTTCTGGAGCGGGTCGGTAGCGTCGCGGAGCGCCGTGCGCTGCTGATCCAGAAGATCGAGGACATGATCAACACGGTGATGCGCCAGATCGCCTTCTACCTGTTCGAGCGCAAGGTGCATGACGAGCGGCGTAATGGCGAACTGACGAAGGACAGGCTCGGCGAGATCTGGCTCGAGGTGCAGAACGAAAGCCTGGGCGAGGCCTTCACCTTCGACGACAGCTACCGGTCCTACTGGATGTATATCCCGCATTTCATCCATTCGCCGTTCTACGTTTATGCCTATGCCTTCGGCGATTGCCTTGTGAATTCCCTATTCGCGGTCTACCAGTCGGCGGAAAGCGGCTTTCAGGAGCGCTATTTCGAGATGCTCAGGGCCGGCGGCACGAAGCATCATGGCGAACTTCTGGCGCCGTTCGGCCTGGACGCGTCCGACCCGGCATTCTGGAACAAGGGTCTCGCCGTGATCGAGGGGCTGATCGACGAACTGGAAGCGATCGACGCGGGCGATCAGGCGTGAACGCGGAACGAGGCAAGAGCGAGAAGAAATAGGAGGTCGCGGTTTTCATGCAAAGGAGACTGGCTAGCATAGTGGCGCTCGGGACGCTGGCGATGGTCGCCGGCTGCCAGACCGCCAGAATCGATCCGACCGCCGGCGGCGGCGGGCTGTCTGGAAGGTGGTCGCCGGACACCGGCGGTTACGCGGCCGTGTTCGACAATGGCATATTCCGAACGACTGCGAGCGATACCGGAAACGTCATCTCTCAGGGGTCCTATATCGTGCAGTCGGGCGAAACCGTCGAGCTGACCTGGACGAGCAACATCACCGGCCAGCCCAACAGTGCAAGATGCACGCGGCCGAGTGTAAACCTGCTCAATTGCACGGATGCCGGGGGCAAGCCCTTCACGCTGAGACGAATCTGACGCCCGCGACCTTGCGGACAGTTGCCGGGCGCGCCGCCTTTGTGTATCTCCACCTGCAAAACGTCCACGTGGTTGGGAGACGGGCATGGCAAAAGCTGCCAATAACGAAGCCGAGGTGCCGGCAATGGATTATGCCGAGCACGAGCGCACCTATGAGAATTTCCTCTGGATGACCAAGTGGGGCGTCATCCTCGTCGTCGACATCATGATCGCGCTGGCGGCCTCGACGGTTGGCGGCATGGGCCTGGCCGGTTTCTTCCTGGTCCTGATCGTTCTTGCCGTGATCAGCTTCTTCCTGTTCTAAGTCCGGGCTGAACCCGTCCGGACCTGCTGTCCGCGCGGCGGGCGGGACCAGCCGCGATGTTGTCCATCAAGTGGCGGGATGCGATCCTGCCGCTTGTCCTGAACGCCCTTCGCGTGCGCCGTGCGTGACAGCCCCAATTGGGAGGTAATTGATGAAACTTTTCGTGCCGAGGGAGAGCGATCCGGTCGAGACACGCGTCGCGGCTTCGCCGGAGACCGCCAAGAAGCTTGCCGCTCTCGGTTTCGAGGTGACGGTCGAGGCTGGCGCCGGTGCCGGTTCGCGCATTCCCGACGATGCCTATGCTGCCGCCGGCGCGACGATCGGCGCGGCCAAGGATGCGGGCGAGGCGGATGTCGTGCTGCGCGTCAGGCGGCCTTCGCCCGAAGAGGCGAAAGCCTGCAAGAAGGATGCGCTGGTCCTCGCCATGATGGACCCGCACGGCCACGGGGACGAGGTCGACGCGATGGCGAAAGCCGGCGTTTCGGCGTTCGCCATGGAGTTCATGCCGCGCATCACGCGCGCGCAGGTGATGGACGTGCTGTCGAGCCAGGCGAACCTCGCCGGCTATCAGGCGGTGATCGAGGCGGCTTCCGTCTTCGACCGGGCGCTGCCGATGATGATGACGGCGGCGGGCACCGTTCCCGCGGCGCGCGTCTTCGTCATGGGTGCTGGCGTTGCCGGGCTTCAGGCCATCGCGACCGCGCGCCGTCTGGGCGCCGTCGTGACCGCGACGGACGTGCGCGCGGCGGCCGGCGAACAGGTAGAATCGCTCGGCGCGAAATTCATCATGACCGAAGCGCTGAAGGATGCCTCCGGCACGGGCGGCTATGCCCGCGAGCTGACGGCTGACGAACAGAAGGCGCAGGCGGAACTCGTCGCCGGCCACATCGCCAAGCAGGACATCGTGATCACCACGGCGCTGATCCCGGGCCGGCCCGCGCCGCGCCTGGTGTCTAAGGAAATGCTTGCCTCGATGGCGCCGGGTTCGGTGGTCGTCGATCTGGCGGTGGAACGCGGCGGCAATGTCGAGGGCGCCAAGCCCGGCGAGATCGCCCGTGTCGGCGATGTCTCCATCGTCGGTCACCTCAACATGGCCGGTCGCATCGCGGCGACGGCTTCGCTGCTCTACGCACGCAATTTGCTCTCCTTCCTCGAGACGATGATCGACAAGGAAGCCAATGACGGCAAGGGCGCGCTGGCGGTCAACTGGGACGACGAACTGGTCAAGGCGACGCTGCTGACACGCGGCGGCGCGGTGGTTCACCCGGCGCTGGGCGGCGAAGCCCCCAAGGCGGCGGAGCCGGCGAAAGCGGATCCGGAAGCCGATACCGGCAAAGGTGAAGGAGAGGCAGAATGAACGAGTCTGTGGAAACTGCCGTCCGCGGCGCCGAGATCTGGGCGGAAAAGGCGAAGGCCTTCGCCGAGCAGGCGCAGGTCGCCGCGCAGACCGCCGAGACCTGGGCCAATGAAGCCGCGCGCGCAGCGCAAGGCGATGCCGCGGGTGTCGCCGGTGCGGTGGCGCATGGCGCCAGCGGCGGTGCGATCGATCCGTTCGTCTTCCAGTTTGCAATCTTCGTGCTGGCGATCTTCGTCGGCTATTACGTCGTCTGGTCGGTAACGCCGGCGCTGCACACGCCGCTGATGAGCGTGACCAACGCGATCTCGTCGGTCATCGTGGTCGGCGCGCTGCTGGCCGTCGGCATGTCGGCTGCAGGCTTCGCGGCCACCGTGTTCGGCTTCCTGGCTTTGACGCTCGCGGCGGTCAACATCTTCGGCGGCTTCCTCGTCACGCAGCGCATGCTGGCGATGTACAAGAAAAAACAGCGCTAGGGGCGGGCGAGACACATGCACAACATTACCGCACTGCTCTATCTGGCTTCCGGCGTCCTGTTCATCATGGCGCTGCGCGGCCTGTCGCATCCAGAAACCTCGCGCCGGGGCAATTTTCTCGGCATGGCGGGCATGGCGATCGCCATCCTGACGACGCTGTTCCTGGCCACCCCCACCTTTGGGCGCTGGGTACTGATCGTGGCCGGTCTTGCCATCGGCGGCGGCTTCGGCGCCATCGTGGCGCGCCGCATCGCGATGACCGCGATGCCGCAGCTCGTTGCCGCCTTCCACTCGCTGGTCGGCCTGTCCGCCGTGCTGGTCGCGGCGGCCGCGCTCAACGCGCCTTCCTCCTTCGGCATCGGCGAGGCAGGTCATATCCATGGCGCGAGCCTGGTCGAGATGTCGCTCGGCGTCGCCATCGGCGCGATCACATTCTCGGGCTCGATCATCGCCTTCCTGAAGCTCGACGGACGCATGTCCGGCAAGCCGATCATGCTGCCGGCGCGTCACCTCATCAACATCGTGTTGGCGGTGGCGCTGGTCATCCTGATCACCATGTTCGTGCGCACGGAAAGCCAGTTCCTGTTCTGGGTGATCACGGTGCTGTCCTTCGTGCTCGGCATCCTGATCATCGTTCCGATCGGCGGCGCTGACATGCCCGTCGTCGTGTCGATGCTCAACTCCTATTCGGGCTGGGCTGCGGCCGGCATCGGCTTCACCCTGTCGAACATGGCGCTTATCATCACCGGTGCGCTGGTCGGCTCGTCAGGCGCGATCCTGTCCTACATCATGTGCAAGGGCATGAACCGCTCCTTCATCTCCGTCATTCTCGGCGGCTTCGGCGGCGAGACTGCGGCGGCCGGCGGGGCGGATGACAGCGACAAGACGGTCAAGCAGGGCTCGGCCGACGATGCCGCCTTCCTGATGAAGAACGCCTCGAAGGTCATCATCGTGCCAGGTTACGGCATGGCGGTGGCGCAGGCGCAACATGCGCTCAGGGAGATGGCCGACACGCTCAAGGAAGAGGGTGTCGAGGTCAAATACGCCATCCACCCGGTGGCGGGCCGCATGCCCGGCCACATGAACGTGCTGCTGGCGGAAGCGAACGTGCCCTATGACGAGGTCTTCGAACTGGAAGACATCAATTCGGAGTTCGCGCAGGCCGACGTCGCCTTCGTCATAGGCGCCAACGACGTGACCAATCCGGCGGCGCGCGACGATCCGTCCTCGCCGATCTACGGCATGCCGATCCTCGACGTGGACAAGGCCAAGACCTGCCTGTTCGTCAAGCGCTCGCTGGCCTCGGGCTATGCCGGCATCGACAACACGCTGTTCTACAAGCCGAACACGATGATGCTGTTCGGCGACGCCAAGAAAATGGTGGAATCGATCGTCAAGGCGATCGACTGACGCGTACGTCAGTCATGAGCGGGGCCGACCCGGCCCTGCTCAGCCCCGCGTGCGGTTCATGCCGTCGCGGGCGGGCTTGTAGCCCGAATCGAGGGCGAAAGCGCGGGCGTAGGATTTGAACGCGCGCTTGGTGTCGCCCTTCTTCTCGTAAACGAGTGCCTGGTTGGCCCATGCCTCGGCCGAGCGTTCGTCAATGCGCAGCGCGTGGTTGATGTCCTCGAGCGCGTTGTCGAGATTGCCCAGTGCCAGATAGGACACGCCGCGACTGTTATAGGGCGCGGCGGCGTCGGGCTGCAGCGAGATCGCGGTCGAGAAATCCTCGATCGCCTGGGTGTGCTTGCCCTGCTTCTGCAAGATCAGGCCGCGCGAATGATAGGCGCGGGGATTGGTCGTGCCGATCCGGATGGCGCGCTCGAAATCGCGGAAGGCCTGCTCGTCCTTGCCGGCAAGCCGGTAGACATTGCCGCGGCCGATATAGGCCTCGTCATATTGCGAATTGATCTTCAGCGCGGCGGTGTAGTCGTTGACGGCGGCGACGGGGTCGCCCAGCGCGCGGTGCACCAGCGCGCGGTTGGCATAGGCCTTGTAAAAGCGCGGATTGAGCTCGATGGCGCGGGAAAAATCGGCCAGCGCCTCGCGGTTGCGTCCGGCGGTGCCATAGGCCGTGCCGCGCACATTGTAGGCTTCGGGCGATTTGGGATTCTTGTCGACGACGGCGGTGAGCGACGAGATGTTGGACTCGGAGCCCTGCGCCGGGTCGATCTTCACGGTATCGGTGACGGTCGCGGGCTGGCAGGCGGAAAGAGCCAATGCCAGTGCCAATGCGGCAACGATATTGCGGGATTTGCAGTCGGTCGCCAAGAAAGTGCCCGTTCTTTCATTCGGTACGGCTTCTGCCGCATCCTCCGGCGCGCCGGGTTCGGCGCAGCCGGTATGACCGGAAGCGACCGATTCGAATGACCGATCGCAGCCGTCCTGGTCGGGCTAACCGGGAATAGGGGCCAAAAAACGGCCCCGTTCAAAACCCGTCGATTAGCGGGCGCGGCCCTTGGAGGGCAGCAGGCCTTCGCGCTGGGCGCGCTTGCGGGCCAGCTTGCGGGCGCGGCGAATGGCTTCGGCCTTTTCGCGGGCGCGCTTTTCCGACGGCTTTTCGTAGAAATTGCGCAGCTTCATCTCGCGGAAAACGCCTTCGCGCTGAAGCTTCTTCTTGAGCGCGCGGAGCGCCTGGTCAACATTGTTGTCGCGTACGAGTACCTGCACGTGTCGTTCCTTGCTGAGGCCCGAAAAAAGGACCTTGTTCCGTTGCTTCCAAGTTCCCGAACCGTTCCGGCGGGATGGCGGCGATGCTTCGTGGCCCGCTATCGCATCATGATCGCCTGTTCGCGTAGCGCCGCGAAGAGCACCATGATTTGAGGAAAAACCAATCAGTCTCGCGATGGGCCGCATCGCCAGATGGCGCGCTCCATAGCAAAACAGGGGGTGTTTGTCCACAGCCGGAGGGCCTGGAAAACGGATTGGATGTGGCAAACGTTCCCCGGAACTTCAGCCTGATTCACCCAGCGGGGAAAGCCAGGTCACATGGCCCATCTTGCGGCCCGGTCGCGTCTCGGCCTTGCCGTAGAGGTGGACGAGGCAGTCGCCGTCCGCGACAAGTTCGGGGTAACGGTCGACATCGTCGCCGATCAGGTTTTCCATCACGCAGTCGCTGTGCCTTGCCGGATCACCCAGCGGCAGGCCGGCGACGGCGCGGATGTGCTGCTCGAACTGGGAGATCAGGCAGGCGGCTTCCGTCCAGTGGCCGGAATTGTGGACGCGCGGCGCGATCTCGTTTACCAGCAGCGTTCCGTCGCGCGCGACGAAGCATTCCACGCCCATGACGCCGCAATAGTCGAGCCCTTCGAGGATCGCCCTGGCGATGCGCTCCGCTTCGGCGACAATGTCTACTGAAACCGGGGCGGGTACGGTCGAACTCCGCAGGATACCGTCGCGGTGGACGTTGTGGGCCGGGTCGAAGGCACGGAACGCGCCATCCGTGCCGCGCGCGGCGACGACGGAAATCTCGAGCTCGAAATCGACGAAGCCTTCCAGCACGCAGGGCGCGCCGGCCATCTGCTCCCACGCGTCGTCGGCGTTGTCGCCTGGCTTGAGGCGTAACTGGCCCTTGCCGTCATAGCCGAGGCGGCGCGTCTTGAGGATCGCGCCTGCCTGCGCCATCGGGTTGGCAAGGCCGATGTTCAGCGTCTGCGCGTCATCGACGGTGACATAGGGTGCCGTGGCGATGCCGAGTTCGCGGATAAAATCCTTTTCGTGCAGGCGATCCTGCGCGACGGCGAGGGTCTGCGCGCCGGGCCGGACGGGCGTCGTCGCGGCGATGCGCTCGACCGTCTCGACCGGCACGTTCTCGAACTCGTAGGTCACCACGTCACAACGGGCGGCGAAGGCGTCGAGCGCGGCCATGTCGTCCCAGGCGGCAGAGACATGGTCGTCGGCGGTTCGCGCGGCCGGGCAATCGGCCGCCGGCTCGTAGATGACGACACGAAAGCCGAGACGCGCCGCGGCGATCGCCAGCATGCGGCCAAGCTGCCCGCCGCCCAGAATGCCGATGGTCGCGCCGGGCGTCAGCGCCTCGGATGTTCCGGCTGTCATCGGTTCAGCCTGCCGATTCGGGGCGTTGCGCCACAGCCTCGGTGGCGGCCTTGCGCCATGCGTCGAGGCGTTCGGCAATCGCCGGATCGCCCAGCGCCAGCACGGCGGCGGCCAGCAGGGCGGCATTCTTGGCACCGGCATCGCCGATGGCGAGCGTGCCGACGGGGATGCCGGCGGGCATCTGCACGATGGACAGCAGGCTGTCCTTGCCGGACAGCGCCTTCGACTGCACCGGCACGCCGAAGACCGGCAGCGGGGTCAGCGCGGCGACCATGCCCGGCAGGTGCGCCGCGCCGCCGGCCCCGGCGATGATAACCTTGAAGCCTTCGTCGCGCGCGCCTTTCGCGAAATCGTACAGGCGTTCGGGGGTGCGGTGGGCCGAGACTATGCGGTCGTCATGGGCGATGCCCAGCGCGTCCAGCAAATCGGCGGCGTGTTTCATGGTGGCCCAGTCGGACTGGCTGCCCATGATGATGGCGATTTCAGGCTTGTCGGCGTTGGCAGAATTCATCGGCCGGCTTCCGGATCGACGCGGGAAAGGGCGTTCCTTAGCTTTTCAGCCACGGCACGGCAAGCGTGGCCAGACACGAGCAACCAGACACATGCAATCTGGCTGGCGCGCGTTCACCCGGACCTCAGGCGATGATGTCGGGAATGACGCGGGCGTGGAGCTTGGTGATCTCGTCCTTCAGGGAGAGTTTCTTCTTCTTGAAGCGCTGGATGCGCAACGCATCGACGCCCTGACGGGTCATTGCGTCGATCGCGTGGTCGTAGTCCTCGTGCTCGAGCTCGAGGCGCGCCAGCCTGACCCGCAATTCCGCCTGATCCTGATCACCCGACATGTGCCGCACTTTTCAATGGCCGGACCTTCAACATCGCCCCTGCAGCAAGCCGCCGCTTATTGCCGATCCCGACGCGGTCCGCGTGCGTCGGAATCCCGTGCTTCGGGAGGCCGATGAAGGTTAAGGCCAGGCCGGAAGCGATACAAGCGCCAACGTGTTCAGGCATGCCGGAACGAATCAATCGGGTGGCTTTCACTGGCGCATTTTGTCCCGGAATTGCCATCTTCTTTCACACTCGTGCACAGTTTGAGGCCGCCAGAAGCCCCTGTTTGCCTTTGGTTAGCCAATTTGGCCGGATCGCGCGTATCGTCGTTCGACAGATCGGCCAATCTATGCTCCACTTCCTTTGCAATCCATGCCGATTGCAAGCCACTTAACGGAGGTGAACATGGCAGTCGATTCCCATATCGAACAGCTCGAACAGCGCCATCGCGAACTGGAGGACAGGCTGAACGAAGTTATGTCGCATCCCAGTTCCGATGATATGGAAATCGCCGAACTGAAGCGCCAGAAACTGGTGCTCAAAGACCGAATTCTGGAACTCAGGCGCGACGAGACGCTGCACTGACCTGATATCGTTCGGTCCGGGGCCGAACGGCAAAAAAAGGGCCGGCGTCTTGCCTTGGCAAGGCCGGCCCCGCGAGACGGAAACGGCACGTTTCCGAGTAGTCCCTAGTGTGTCGCCAGGCGGATGAACGGATTTTGCCTGCCACCTCTGGGACGCTGAGTGCTTTGGTGCGTTCCGACCTGCCACCGAACCGCACGCATCGAAATGCGCTAGATGAGCGCTGTCACGCCGTCATAGAGCAGCTTGACGCCGATGACGATCATTGCCGCGTAGGTGATGTTGTAGAAGATCGTCTGCGATACCCGGCGCACCACCCACACACCGGCCATCACACCGATGACGGCAACCGGCATCAGCATGAACGAGACATGCAGGTTCTCGCGGCTGAACTGGCCTAGCGCCAGATAGGGCCCGAGCTTCACCGCGTTGACGATGGCGAAGAACATCACGCCTGTGCCCGCGAAGATCAGCTTGTCCATTTTCAGTGGCAGCGCGTAGGCGTTGAAGGGCGGACCGCCGGCATGGGCCACGAAGGAGGTGTAGCCGGCGACGAGACCCCAGGCGTTGCCGCGCAGTCCGCTCTCGGCGGTCGCGGCGCGCTTGAGCCGGTCGGCGATGTAACTGTTCACCGCGAAGACGATGGCGATCAGGCCGACGACGACCCGGAAGATATCCTCGTTGACATAGGCCGCCGTGGCCCAGCCGAGCCCGATGCCGGCGAGCGCGCCTGGGATCATTTGCGAGATGACCCGCCAGTTGACGTGGCGGCGATAGGTGAGGAGCGCGACGATGTCCATCACGATCAGGATGGGCAGCAGGATCGCGGCGGCGCGGACCGGCGAGACGGTGAGAGCCAGCATCGGGGTCGACAGCATGCCGAGGCTGCCGCCAAGGCCGCCCTTGGACAGGCCGGTCAGCAGGACCGCAGGCACGGCGATGGCGATGAAGAGGAGGTCTGGCGACATGCGGGAGGGATCCTGTAGGGAACGAAGTTCCTAAACCAGTGCGGGTAAAATTGCGAGCGCTCTTGACGGTTCGGGCGGCTTTCGTCATCGGTTCGGCAAGACGGATCGAACCAGCGATGAACGGTGCCCGCGCGACATGACCGACGAAGCAAGAATGGACGAGAGGGAACGCAGCCGGCTCGTGCTCATCGTGCCGCCGCTGGAAAATGCCGCCGAAATGCTGGAGGCGGCCCTGTCGGGCGGAGATGTCGCGAGCGTCATCCTTTCGTCGGAGGGGATGGATCCGACGGCCTATCTCGCCCATTGCCAGACGCTTGCGCCAATCGCCCAGAAGGCCGGCGCGGCGGCGCTCGTCGTCGACGACACGCAGGCGATGGGGCGCAGCGGCGCCGACGGTTTGTTCCTGACGCGGCCCGGCGATGACCTCAAGGCGCTGGTCGCCCGGATTTCGCCACAGAAAATCGTAGGCTGCGGTGGTGCGCGGGAGCGGCATCGTGCGCTCGAGTTTGGCGAGGCCAATCCAGACTTCCTGTTTTTCGGCAAGCTCGACGGTGACATCAAGCCGCAACCGCATCCCAAGAATCTGGCGCTGGCAGACTGGTGGTCGCAGATGATCGAAATTCCCTGCATCGTCATGGGCGGCAGCGCGATCGACAGCGTTGTCGAATGCGTGGCGAGCGGCGCGGAATTCGTCTCGCTGGGACTGGCGGTGTTTGCCTGCACGGACGGGCCGGAAGCGGCGGTGCGAGAGGCGAACCGGCTGATCGACGAGACCGGCGCGGCGCTTTCGGTGGAATGACCGGGCGCGGCGTCATGCCTGTTCGACCAGGGGCGATCGCACTTGCGATCGTCATCGCCGCGATGGTTTGGGGCTCGGTTCTCACGCCGGCTTATGCTCAGGAATCCGTGCCCAAGGCGCCGGCACCCTCCGCGACAGCGCCAGAGAACGAAGCGCAGCCCGATGCGACGACGCCCGGCGATGACGCGGGGCCCGGCGACAACGCAACCTCGGGCGAGGAAGCCTCGCAGTCCGACGGAGCCAAGTCTGCCGAAGGCGCTGAAACCGGCACCGCACCTCAACTATTGAAACCGCCGCTGTCGCTGCCGGAAATCGCCGCCTTCGATCCGCGCGCCGACGCGGCCTATGGCGCGTTTCAGCGCGGGCTCTATCTCACGGCGTTCGAACTGGCGCTGGAGCGTGCCGAAAACGGCGAGGCTTCCGCGCAGACCCTGATCGCGGAGATCTATGACCGGGGCCTCGGCATTCCGCGCGATGGCAAGGAGGCCACTGCCTGGTATGGGATCGCGGCACGGTCCGGCGATCCGCAGGCGCAATTCTCCTATGCGATGAAACTGCTGGCCGGGCGCGACATCGAGGCCGATCGCGACGAGGCACGCGTCTTCATGGAAAAGGCGGCGGATGCCGGCCTGCCCAACGCGCAGTTCAATCTCGGGCAGATGATGCTGGAGGAAAAGCCGGGCAATGCCGGGTTCCGCGAGGCGGTGCCCTATTTCCGCAAGGCGGCCGAGGGTGGCGTGCCCGATGCCTATTACGCGATGGCGCAGGCCTATGGCGAAGGCCTCGGCGTGAAGAAGGACGACACCGAGGCGCGTGCCTGGATGACCAAGGCGGCGCGGGCGGGATTGCCGGCGGCGCAGGTCGAGTTGGGCATCTGGCTCGCAAACGGCCGCGGTGGCGAACAGGATGAGAAGACCGCCGCCGGCTGGATGCGGCTTGCCGCACAGCGCGGCAATGCGATCGCGCAGAACCGGCTGGCCAAGATGCTGGCACTCGGCATCGGACAAGAGCCCGACAAGGTGGAAGCGGCCAAGTGGCATATCCTGGCACGGCGCCAGGGCCTGACCGATCCGTGGCTCGACGAATTCTTCACCAGGCTCGACAAGCCGGACCGCGACAAGGCGCTGGAGGCCGTCAAGCGCTGGCCCTCGGGCTGAGCGGGGCTTGTGTCGCGCGGGGAAGTGTGGTCAAGAGACGCCCGACCCAGCCCGGATGCATGATACTCGAACCGGGCCACGCGCCGCCGGCGGCGGCGCTTTTCGAAATCGATCGAATTTCCATTCAGGACGAATGAAAGCCCATGAAGATCAATGGCAATGAAATCAAGCCCGGCAATGTGATCGAGCATCAGGGCACCATCTGGGTGGCGGTCAAGACCCAGCACGTGAAGCCCGGCAAGGGCGGTGCCTTCGCACAGGTCGAGCTGAAGAACCTCATCGACGGGCGCAAGCTGAACGAACGCTTTCGTTCCGCTGACACGATCGAGAAGGTGCGCCTGGAGCAGAAGGACTTCCAGTTTCTCTACGAAGAGGGCGATGCGCTGGTCTTCATGGATCTGGAAACCTACGAGCAGTTGCAGCTTCAGAAGGATTTCGTCGGCGAGCGCGCCGATTTCCTGCAGGACGGCATGACCGTGACCGTGGAACTGCACGAGGAAAGGCCGATCGGCATTTCGCTGCCCGATCAGGTGACGCTGACGATCGCGGAGGCCGATCCGGTGGTCAAGGGCCAGACGGCGGCGTCCTCCTACAAGCCGGCGGTGCTTGAAAACGGCGTGCGCGTCATGGTGCCGCCCTTCATCGAATCGGGCGAACGGATCGTGGTCGACACCAACGAAGTCACCTATCTGCGCCGCGCAGACTGACGGATACTCACTGACATGGCGCGTTCCGCACTTCTCAACGTGATGGTCAATGCCGCCATGAAAGCGGCACGCGGCCTGTCGCGCGATTTCGGCGAGGTGCAGAACCTGCAGGTCTCGGTCAAGGGACCGGGCGACTTCGTCTCCTCGGCCGACCGCAAGGCCGAGGACATCATCCGCACCGAGTTGCAGCGCGCGCGGCCCGATTACGGCCTGCTGATGGAAGAAAGCGGCGAGACCGAGGGGCGCGACAAGCAGAATCGCTGGATCGTCGACCCGCTCGACGGCACGACGAACTTCCTGCACGGCATCCCGATGTTCGCCATCTCCATCGCGCTGGAGCGCGAGGGACAGATCGTCGCCGGCGTGATCTACAATCCGGCGGTGGACGAACTCTATGTGGCCGAGCGCGGGCAGGGTGCCTTCCTCAACGACCGCCGGCTCAGGGTCGCCGGCCGTCGCGATCTCACCCAATGCGTGATCGGCACCGGCATTCCGCATCTGGGCCGGGGCAATCACGGCAAGTTCCTCGAACAGCAGCGCCGGGTGATGCTCGAAGTCTCAGGCATCAGGCGCATGGGCGCGGCGGCACTCGACCTTGCCTATGTCGCGGCCGGACGGCTGGACGGGTTCTGGGAGCAGAACCTTTCGGCCTGGGACGTCGCGGCCGGCATTCTGATGATCAAGGAAGCGGGCGGCTTCGTCACGGACCTTTCCGGTGGTTCCGCGATGCTCGAAAACGGGCAGATCTGCGCTGGCAACGAGACCATTCATCGCGCGATTCTGGGCCTGGTGAACGGCACCGCCTGAGGGGCGCTCAAACCCGGCATGGGGCCATTCGTGCTGCCAGCCTGAAAAAGCGTGCGAAATTGCGGTTTCCATCGCGCGCCGGCACGTATAATTTCATGACATCTGCTTTGTGGTTTCATCCATCCGGATGAAGACCCGTCACAGACAATCCCCCGGGAGGGTGTCCTTGGCCAAGTCCTACGATGCACATCGATTGTCCAGTCCGCGGGTGTTTCTTCTGTCGATGGTCATCTTCCTGATCATCGTCGGATTTGTCGCCGCCATCCTCTATCGACAGATCTCGGCCGCCTTCGCCACCAATCCGGGGCTGAACGGGCTGATCCTGTTCGTGCTGGCGGTCGGCATCCTGCTGGCGCTGATGCAGGTGATCCGGCTGATGCCGGAAGTTTCCTGGGTCAACACGTTCCGGGAAGGCAGCGCCGACATCGATTCAGGCCGCGAGCCGATCCTGCTGGCGCCGATGAAGAGCCTGTTCGGCCAGTCGGGCCGCGACATGTCGCTGACCACCGGCTCCATGCGGTCGATCCTCGATTCCATTGCCACAAGGCTGGACGAATCGCGCGAGCTGTCGCGCTACCTGATCGGCCTGCTCGTCTTCCTCGGCCTGCTCGGCACCTTCTGGGGCCTGCTGCAGACCATCGGTTCGATCGGCGACACGATCCAGTCGCTCGATCCGCGTTCGGGCGACGCCAATGACGTGCTCGATGCGCTGAAAAGCGGCCTGAAATCGCCGCTCGACGGCATGGGCACCGCGTTTTCGTCCTCGCTGTTCGGCCTTTCTGGTTCGCTGGTGCTCGGCTTTCTCGACCTTCAGGCCGGCCGGGCGCAGAACCGCTTCTACACCGAATTGGAAAACTGGCTGTCCTCCGTCACGGACATGAATGTCGAACTTGCCGCGGCAACCGGCGCGCGCGGGGGCACGGCCGAGGATATCCGCGAGCACCTGCAGCAGATCACCGCCAACCTCCAGCAGGGCGGCGGGGGCGGCGGCAGCAGCCAGCGCGCGACCAGCGCCATGGCGACGCTTGCCGAAGGCATCCAGGGCCTCGTCCAGCATCTGCGCAACGACCAGCAGATCATGCGAGAGCAGCTTGCCCGCCAGGAAGAGCAGCAGAAGCAGATGGCGGAGCTGCTCAAGCGGGTGAACCAGTTCTTCGACCGCGCGTCGAAAGGATAATCCTCACATGGCGCTCGGCAGGACCAGAAGGCTGCGCGAACGGGTCGATTACTGGCCCGGCTTCGTCGATGCGCTTTCGACGCTGCTGCTGGCGATCATGTTCCTGCTGTCGGTCTTCGTGCTGGCGCAGTTCCTGCTCAGCCAGGAAATCACCGGCAAGGATGCCGTGCTCAACCGGCTGAACGACCAGATCAACGAATTGACCAATCTGCTGGCGCTGGAGCGTACCAATCGGCAGGATGTCGAGGACAGCCTCGCCTCATTGCAGGTCTCGCTGTCGGAATCGGAGCGCGAGCGCTCGCGGCTGGAGGATCTGCTCAATTCGGGCAGTGGCGCCAATGCCGAGCAGGAGGCGCGCATCGGCGCGCTGACCGGACAGCTCGACGCGGAAAAGCAGATTTCGGCGCGCGCGCTGTCGCAGGTCGAATTGCTGAACCAGCAGATCTCGGCACTTCGCCGGCAGATCGCAGCGCTGGAGGATGCGCTGGAAGCTTCCGAGACGCGCGACCGCGAAAGCCAGACCAAGATCGCCGATCTCGGCCGCCGCCTCAACGTGGCGCTGGCGCAACGCGTGCAGGAACTCAACCGCTACCGTTCCGACTTCTTTGGCCGGCTGCGCGAAATCCTTTCCGACCGGCCGGACATCCGCATTGTCGGCGACCGCTTCGTATTCCAGTCGGAGGTGCTGTTTTCGTCAGGTTCGGCGGACCTCAACGAGACGGGGCGCGAGGAGATGCTGAAGGTCGCGCAGGCGCTGCTGCAACTGGCACAGGAGATTCCCGACGAGATCCAGTGGGTGCTGCGGGTCGACGGCCATACTGACGACGTACCGCTTTCGGGTACGGGACAGTTCAAGGACAACTGGGAACTCAGCCAAGGGCGCGCGTTGGCGGTCGTGAAGTATTTCATTTCGCAGGGCATTGCGCCGTCGCGCCTGGTGGCCGCGGGCTTCGGCGAATTCCAGCCGATCGAGGAAGGCGAGAGCGAGGAGGCGCGGTCGAAGAACCGCCGCATCGAACTGAAGCTCACCGAGCGATAGGAAAGTACGCCGGGAAACGACGCCGCAACAAGGTGTCGACCGGGTGCCCATGGGGAGGGGACTGTATGGCCGATTTAGCCGATGTCATCATTGTGGGCTGCGGGCTCGCCGGCCTGGTCGCGGCCTGTGAACTGGCCGACCGGGGCAAGAAGACCATTCTGCTCGACCAGGAGGGCGAGAACTCGCTCGGCGGCCAGGCCTTCTGGTCGCTCGGCGGGCTGTTCATGGTCGACACGCCCGAGCAGCGCCGCCTGAAGGTCCGCGACAGCCGCGAACTCGCGCTGCAGGACTGGCTGGGTTCGGCAGGCTTCGACCGCAAGGAAGATCACTGGCCGCGCCGCTGGGCTGAAGCCTATGTCGATTTCGCCGCAGGCGGGATGCGGCCCTGGCTGCATTCGCTGGGCCTGCGCTGGTTTCCCGTTGTCGGCTGGGCAGAACGCGGCGGGTTGCTTGCGACCGGTCACGGCAATTCGGTGCCGCGCTTCCACATCACCTGGGGTACTGGGCCGGGCATCATCGAGCCTTTCGTCAAGCGCGTTCAGGAAGCCGCCAAGCAGGGCCTGATCGAACTGAAATTTCGCCATCGCGTGTCGAAGTTGGCAACAACCAATGGCGCAGTGACCGGCGTTTCCGGCGAGGTGCTGGCGCCCTCTACGGTGGAACGCGGGCAGCAGAGCTCGCGCGAGGTAGCCGGCGATTTCGAACTGAAGGCCGGCGCGGTGATCGTCACCTCCGGCGGCATTGGCGGTGATTTCGACCTGGTGCGCAAGAACTGGCCGAAGGAGCGTCTCGGGCCGCCGCCGGGCTTCATGGTGGCCGGCGTCCCGCACCATGTCGACGGGCGCATGCTCGAGATTTCGCGCAAGGCCGGCGCCTCGCTGATCAACGAGGACCGGATGTGGCACTACACGGAAGGCGTGCGCAACTGGGACCCGATCTGGCCCGGCCACGGCATCCGCATCCTGCCCGGCCCGTCCTCGCTATGGTTCGACGCGACGGGAAACCGGCTGCCGGCGCCCTGCATGCCCGGCTTCGACACGCTGGCGACGCTCAAGCACATTCTTTCGACCGGGCACGACTGGTCGTGGTTCATCCTGACCCAGAAGATCATCAAGAAGGAGTTCGCGCTGTCGGGCTCGGAGCAGAACCCGGACTTTACCTCCAAGAGCTGGCGCGCGGTCCTGAAGAGCCGGCGCGGGGCGAGCGCGCCACCACCGGTCGAGGCGTTCAAGGAGAAGGGCGAGGATTTCGTGGTCGCGACCGATTTCGACGAACTGGTCGCCGGCATGAACGCGAAGACCGACAAACCTTTGCTCAATGCCGATCATCTGCGCATGCAGGTCGAGGCGCGCGACCGCGAGATCGACAATCCGTTCTCCAAGGACGCGCAGGTCACCGCGATCCACGGCGCGCGCAATTATCTGGGTGACAAGCTCATCCGCACGGCGAAGCCGCACAGGATCCTCGATCCGGCGAACGGCCCGCTGATCGCGGTGAAGCTCAACATCCTGACGCGCAAGACGCTGGGTGGCATCGAGACCGATCTGAATTCGCAGGTTCTGGGCAAGGACGGTGCGCCGATTGCCGGGCTTTACGCGGCCGGCGAGGTCGCCGGTTTCGGCGGTGGCGGCTATCACGGCTACAACGCGCTGGAAGGCACCTTCCTCGGCGGTTGCATCTTCTCGGGTCGCGCGGCGGGGAAGGCGGCGGGATAGTCTACTCAGCTGCCTTGAAGGCGACGGCTCCGGTGTCGAATTGCAGCTTGGCGAGGCGGGCGTAGACGCCGTTCTTCTTGACGAGCGCGGCGTGGGTGCCTTCCTCGACGATGCTGCCGTCCTGCATCACCAGGATGCGGTCGGCCTTGAGCACGGTGGCGAGGCGGTGGGCGATGACCAGCGTGGTGCGGCCGACCATCAGTTCCGACAGGGCTTCCTGAACGTAACGCTCGCTTTCGGCGTCGAGCGCCGAGGTGGCTTCGTCAAGCAGCAGGATCGGCGCGTCCTTTAGGATGGCGCGGGCGATCGCGATGCGCTGGCGCTGGCCGCCCGACAGCATGACGCCGCGCTCGCCGAGCATGGTGTCGTAACCTTCCGGCAGCGCCCGGATGAAATCGTCGGCATGGGCGGCTTTCGCGGCGGCAATCACTTCGTCGCGGCTTGCGTCGGGCCGGCCGAACAGGATGTTGTCGAGTGCGGAGGAGGCGAAGACGATCGTGTCCTGCGGCACCAGCGCCATCTGCCCGCGCAGGTCGGCGGGCTCGGCGAGGCGAATGTCGGTGCCGTCGACCGAGATCGTACCGCTCGTGGGGTCGTAGAAGCGCAGGATCAGGCCGAACAGAGTGGACTTGCCGGCGCCAGACGGGCCGACCACCGCGACGGTCTCGCCGGGTTTTACGTCGATATCGACGCCGATGAGTGCCGGGCGGTCGGGCCGGGTCGGGTAGGCGAAGTTGACGCCCTCGAAGGCGACCGCGCCCTTGACGCGATCCGGCATTTTCACCGGGTTCTCCGGCGCACGGATCGTCGGTTCCTCGGCGAGCAGTTCGGTCAGGCGTTCGGCAGCGCCGGCGGCGAGCGAGAGTTCGCCCCAGACTTCCGAAAGCGCGCCGAGCGACCCGGCGGCGAACAGCGCGTAAAGCAGGAACTGGCCGAGCGTTCCCTCGGTCATCGTGCCCTCGAGGACGCCGCGCGCGCCGTACCACAGCACGGCCACAACACTGGCGGCGATGAGGAACATCGCCATGAAGGTCAGCGCGGCGCGGGTGCGCACGGCGAGGCGGGCGGCGCCGAAGGCGCGCTCCACGGCCTTCGAGAACCGGTCGGCGATCATGCCCTCATTGGCAAAGGCCTGCAGGATGCGCACCGCGCCGATCGCCTCGGAGGCGAACGCCGTGGCATCGGCCAGCGTGTCCTGCGCCTCGCGCGAACGGCGTCGCACGGCGCGCCCGAAGGCGACGATGGGCAGCACGATCAGCGGGATGGCGCCAAGCACGATGAGCGAGAGCTTGGGCGCGGTGTAGACCATCATGATTACCGCGCCGATGCCGAGCAGCGTGTTGCGCAGCGCCATGGAGGCGGTGGCGCCGACGGCGGATTTCACCTGCGTGGTATCGGCGGTCAGACGCGAGACGATCTCGCCGGACTGGGCGGTGTCGAAGAATTGCGGCGACAGCTTCGTCACATGGGCGAAGACGTCGCGCCTTATGTCGGCGATGACGCGCTCGCCGAGCCAGATGACGAAATAGTAGCGGCAGGCGCTGGCGAGCGCCAGGACGGCGGCGATCGCCACCAGCATGGCGAAATAATTGTCGATGAAGGTGGCATTGTTGGCCGAAAAGCCGTGATCGATCATCCGCCGAACGGCCATGGGCAGGGTCAGCGTTGTCGCGGTGGCCAGCAGCAGGAAGAAAACGGCGGCGGCGACGTGTCCGCGATAATGTCCGATATAGGGCACAAGGCGTGCGAGCGGCCTGAGCGATCGGCGACGGCGTTGTTCTTCCTGGGAGATTTCGGTCATCGGCCGGTCGGTTCCGGTTTGCGGGAGGCGGACTTGTCTCCCGTTTAACAGTCATGTATAGGCTGGCCAACCGAATTTCGAGCCGCGGGTAGCTTATGTCGCGCCGGCGGCTCAATTGTTGACAGGTGGCATTGGAGCGGGTTTTCGAACCTTGCTCGCCAGCCCTACGATCCAGGATATCGACGATGAAAAAAGACATCCATCCCGACTACCACATGATCAAGGTCGTCATGACCGACGGCACCGAGTACGAGACCCGCTCGACCTGGGGCTCGGAAGGCGATTCCCTGCAGCTCGACATCGACACCAAGTCGCACCCGGCCTGGACCGGCGGCAACCAGCATCTGCTCGACCGCGGTGGGCGCGTGTCGCGCTTCAAGAACAAGTACAAGGGCCTCGGCGTCTAAGACCCGAAAGCTCTGTTCTTCGGAAATGCGAAAGCCCGGCTTCGGCCGGGCTTTTTGTTTGCGCCGCCAGGTCGATTGCGGCGCGAGCAGACCTGTCGCGTCAGTTCTTGCGCATGGCGCCGAGCGCGGTGGTGAGCAGTTCGATCTGCTGACCGACCGGGTTTTCCGACGGATCGAAAAAGGTCTGGCGATCGCCGTAGAGTTCGCGATCGAGCGTGATGATGCGGTTTTCCAGTGCTACCGAGCGCGCGACGAGATCGACGAAGGGTGAGGGCAGCATCTCCCAGCCGGGGCCGTGATTGGAGCGCGGCAGGGAATCGAGGCGTACCTTCTTCTTTTCGTCGAGCAATTGCTCACGGCTCATCTCGCCCTCATTGGCCGCGCGCTGGAGCAGCAGCCAGGAGGCGAGTTGCATCAGCCGGGTGGTGAGGCGCATGGATTCGGCGCCGTAGAGCAGGGCGGCCTGTCGCGACAGGGTTTTCGCGGCCTCGCGGCCCTTGCCGTCGAGATAGCTGGCGCTTTCCTCGACCAGGCCCATGCCATCGCCGAACAGCTGCTTGAAGCGGTCGGAATAGGCGAAACGCTCGGCAAGATTGACGGGATCGGCTCTGTTTTCGCTGGTCATGGTCGAACTGATTTCCCCGCAGCCTTGTTCATGACCGTTTCTTAACGCCGGAGGGGCGGCCGGTAAAGCGGCCCGTCTGGCGCGTCCACCGGGCATTTCCGGCAGATGGAAAGGTCTTGAACTGTTTTGCCGCTCGATCGGCCAATGATCGCAAGCTCCTGAATTATCTCAAAAAAAGAGCCGCGAAGCGCGGCTCTGAAGAGTTAACAGGGAGGCGTCAAACAGGGTGGACAGGGCCACCCGGCATGATCCAGAAAATCTGGATAGCGCTATTAATGACCCATAAAGCTTAATTAATGGTTAACGCGCGGGCACAAATGCCGACCATGCGCCGGAGGGCCTATTTCTTGGCGAAAAGCGACTCAGCGGCAGCCAGATGGCCGGACTTTTCGGCGCGTGCGCGTTCGAGGCGCTCGATCTCCTCCTTCAGGCGCTGGATGGTATGATCGAGTTCCTCGACCGACATGGTGTCGAGCACCTGCCCGATCATATAGCCGGGTGTCTTGACCGGCTCGGCATCGTTGTCGAACATTGTCCAGTCCTCCCTTGTTCATCCCGGTCTCGTACGCTATCGCCCGAAACCGGTCGGGTCTGTCCATCGAACGGCCCGGCACGACGTTTTTTTCGCCAACGCGGCCGGCAATCGCATTCAAATCACTTCGAACCAGTATATTCGATTGTCGCTAATATCGCATGCCACCTGCGCCTGACGGTGCGGCAAGGGCCACGGGCAAGGCGTTCCGGTCCCAACGGGACGGCCGGCCAACCCGGGCCAACAAAGGAGACTTCTCATGGAAAACCTGCCCGACAACATGACGGCCATCGCAATCTCCAAACCGGGCGGGCCGGAAGTGCTGGTCGCCGAAGAGCGTCCCGTGCCGGCGCCGAAAGAGAGCGAGGTGCTGATTCGCGTGCATGCGGCCGGGGTGAACCGGCCCGATTGCCTGCAGCGGCAGGGCGGATATCCGCCGCCGCCCGGCGCGCCGGACACGCCGGGGCTCGAGGTGGCCGGTGAGATCGTCGCGCTCGGCGAAGGCGTGGCCGAGGAACATCTGGGTGCGCGGGTGATGGCGCTGGTGCCCGGCGGCGGCTATGCCGAATATTGCGTGGCGCATGTCACGAACACGCTGCCGATCCCCGGCGAGCTGACCATGGAGGAGGCGGCCTGCGTGCCCGAGACCTTCTTCACGGTCTGGCACAATGTGTTCCAGCGCGGCGGGCTGAAGGCCGGCGAGCGCTTCCTGGTGCATGGCGGGACGAGCGGGATCGGCACGACGGCGATCCAGCTTGCCAAATCCTTCGGCGCGATCGTGATCGCAACGGCCGGTTCGGCGGAGAAATGCGAGGCCTGCCTCAAGCTCGGCGCCGATTGCGCGATCAACTACCGGACCGATGATTTCGTGGCGCTTTCCGGCGAGTTTACCTCCGGCAAGGGTGTCGACCTCACCCTCGACATGGTCGGCGGCGACTATGTCGAGCGCAACTGGGACGCGGCCGCACCCGACGGGCGCATCGTGCAGATCGCCTTTCTCGGCGGTTCGAAGGCCGAGGTCAATTTCGCCAAGCTGATGATGAAGCGGCTGACCCATACCGGTTCGACGCTGCGGCCCCGTCCCGTCGAGTTCAAGGCGGCGATCGCGGCCGAACTTCGCGAGCAGGTCTGGCCTCTGATCGAGGCAGGCAAGGTGCGCCCCGTCATGGATGCCGCCTTCGTGCTGCGCGAGGCTGCGGCGGCGCATGAACGCATGGAGGCGGGCAGCCATGTCGGCAAGATCGTGCTCAAGGTGATCTGACGGGGTGCTTGCCAGCCCGCCAAGTGCGGCCGATAGTGCCTGCCACAACCTTGCGGATTTCGCGGAGCAGACCACTGCTCCCTGAGGGAGAGGCCGATGTGGAAGATGCTCGAACCGGGCCGGATCGCCGCGATCGGCATGATCTTTTCTGGCGTCTTTCTCATCGCAGCCGGGGCACGGGCAGCGGATGATGGCCCGAGCTTCGACTGCCGGAAAGCCAATTCCCCGTCGGAAAAAACGATCTGCACCGATCCGGCGCTTGCTAAGCTCGACCGCGAACTCGGCAAGGTTTTTGCGGACGCGAAGCGGCGCACCGAGCACTACCGGCTGGTGGGCGAGGACGAGGATGCCACGCCAGTTGAATGGTTCAGGGACAATGCCGAAACCGAGTGGCTGTATCGCGAGCGGACCTGCCTCGACGACGTGGCCTGCCTGAAGCGCTGGTATGCCAAACGCGTGGCGCTGTTGCGCTGGATCGCCTATTCGGACGATGCCTATGGCGGCAGCGGCATCGAATCGGTCGTCCAGCTCGATGATGGCTCGACGCTCATTTCCTATGGCATGGTCACGCACAAGCGCAACGTTCTGTACGATCCGCAGACCGGCACGTTCGATCATCTCGCCGACGGCGATGTCGAGATCGTATCAAGCTCTCCGCTGCTCTATCGCGCGGCCTGGTCCAAGGGCTATTTCAGCGAAGGTGAGGCGTTCTGGTTCAACTCCATCCGGGACGGCGATAACCGGATCATTGCGATCGAGGCCGCTGAAAAGAAAGGCGCCCGTTGCTTTTCGAAGCCTGAATTCATCGAGCGCAGTTTTTTCTCGTCGGAAGATTTGGCGCTTGTGACGACCGACAGAATTTGCATCACCCAGTGAAACACTGAAAACTACCGCGTTCCCGCGAAGCATTTGCGCGGTAATTGTTGAAGCCGCACGGCTTTCGGTTGCCAAGGTCGCGGCAAATCGCTATATGCGCTGCATCTCCTGACATCTGTCATGAACCTCCCTTTCGGCGAAGCGCCGGCGGGGGCTCGCCCGAAAAGCCGGGCGGGCAACAAGGAAGGATTATGTCGCATGGCCGAAGCGCCCCTCATGCCGAAAGCGACCGCCGTCTGGCTGGTCGACAATACGTCGCTGACCTTCGATCAGATCGCCACCTTCTGCAAACTGCATCCGCTCGAGGTCAAGGCGATCGCCGATGGCGAAAGCGCTCAGGGCATCAAGGGTATGGACCCGATCACCTCGGGCCAGCTTTCGCGCGACGAACTGGAAAAGGCGCAGACCGATTCCAATTATCGGCTGAAGCTTGCCGAAACCAAGGTCAAGGTTCCCACGGTCAAGCGTCGCGGCCCGCGCTACACGCCGGTCTCCAAACGCCAGGACCGGCCGAACGCCATTCGCTGGTTGCTGCGCAACCATCCGGAACTGAAGGATTCGCAGATCATCCGCCTGGTGGGTACGACCAAGACGACGATCGAGGCGATCCGCGAGGGCACGCACTGGAACTCGGCCAATCTGACACCGATGGATCCGGTTACCCTCGGCCTGTGCACGCAGATCGCGCTCGACATGGAAGTGCAGAAGGCCAACCGCAACCGGCCGCAGCCCGAGCCCGGCTCGGAAGCCGAGACGCAGGGCGACACGCTGCTGCCGGCGGCCGAAACGCAGTACGCGCCCGAGGAACGGGATACGCGCAATGACCCGGTCGATGCGGCCTCGGTCTTCTCGAAATTCTCCACCTCGGCCGACACAGGCGACGAGGACGAAGACGAGAGCGCGGACGCCGAAACGGCCGACAAGAACGCCTAAATCCGGTCAGCCCCTCATTTCGGGGGGCAGCCGGCGGCCCTGTTCGGCGGCGGTCTGTGTCAGGAAATCCTGCAGGCTGCGGCCGGCAACGGGGGCGACCGTCTCGTTCGTCCCGTCCAGGCGGGCGATGCGGTCGACGCGGAACATGCGGAAATCGTTTCTGAGCCGGCACCAGCCGACCAGTGTCCATACCTTGCCCCAGTAGAACAGGCCGAGCGGCTCGACGCGTCGCGTCGTGGGCTCGCCATTGACGTCCTCATAATCCATCTCGACCAGCGCGCTTGCGGAGATGTCCGCGTTCAGGCGGTCGAGATGCTCGCGGGTCGTGTCCTGCATGTAGGCGTCGAAGGCGTAGACGGGCATGTCGCCCTGCTTCACGCGGTGCTCCTCGGGCAGGACGGCGGCGATCTTGACCAACGCCTCCTCGGCGGCAAGCGCCATGCGGGCGCCGCCCCAGGCGCGAACGATGCGTGCGCCGAGCGTGAGCGCGGCCATTTCCTCGTGAGAAAACATGAGCGGTGGCAGGTCGTATCCGGCGCGCATCAGGTAACCGATGCCGGCCTCGCCGTCGATCGGCACGCCGGAAGCCTGCAGATCGGCGATGTCGCGATAGATCGTGCGCTCGGAGACTTCGAGACGCTCGGCGAGCGTGCGGGCGGTCAGAAGGCGCCCGGCCCTGAGATATTGCACGATCTGAAACAGCCGGTCGGCGCGTCGCATGAAGGTGACCTTTTCCTTTCCGGTTCGGCGCGGTCCGATATCCCTCAGGAACCGGACCGCCCCAGTTTGGACGTTCGCACTCAATTGGAAAAGATGCCGATCGAATTGCCGTCGGGATCGAGGCAATAGGCGAAGCGGCCGGCCGGGATGTCGATGATCGGCGAAATCACCTCGCCGCCGGCATCTTTCACACGCGCAAGGCTTTCCTCCAGCGAATCGGGTACCGGCAGGTGGATGGTGGGGCCGGTGCCGTGGACGGCAGGCTTGCCCGGATAGAGATGCCCGGACACGCCGTTCTCGCCACCGGCATAGGCGAAATTGGCGGTCGGGTTGGCGCCGCCCTCCTGGTCGATGAACTCGGTCATCAGCACCTTCGAATAGAAGGCCTTGGCCTTGTTCAGGTCGGTGACCGGAATTTCGAACCAGACGGCTGCGTTGACCGGGGGCTTGAACTTGGTTTCGAGCGTTTGAGCTTCCATGATGGCTGTCTCCCTTGTGACGGTGCGTTTCGACAACCCGGATATGGCACAGGGCTCCTGACAACCTTCTGTCAGGAGGGGGCGGCAGGATAGACGCTGGAGTGCGGCCTCCTGACAGCGCTATGTCAGGAGGGTGGACGGCAACGGGAAGGAGAAGGGCGGCCTGACGATCAGTTGTCGACCGGCACCGTGTAGTTGAGCGGCAGACGGCCGCCATCGGCATAGATGGTCTGCCCGGTAATGTAGCTCGCGTCGGGGGAGGCGAGGAAGGCAGCGATGCCCGCGATCTCCGACGGATCGCCGATGCGGCCCAGCGGCGTGCGCGACAGGATGCGGTCCATGGCTGCCTTGTCGTTAGCGACCGATTGCAGGATCTTGGTCATGATCGAGCCGGGGCCTATGGCATTGGCGCGGATGCGCCAGGGCGCCAGCGACAGGGCCATGACCTTGGTGAGCTGGTTGATGCCGCCCTTGGAGACGGAATAGGGCACCTGATTGGCGATGGCGAAGACGGCGTTGACCGAGGACATGTTGATGATCGAGCCCGGCTCGTGGCCGGCCTCCACACGCTCGACCATGTGGCGCGCGGCGGCCTGGCCGCACAGGAAAGCGCCCTTCAGGTTGACGTTGATGACGCGGTCGAAATCCTCTTCCGACACCTCCAGGAAATCGCCGCCGGCGACGATGCCCGCATTGTTGACGAGGATGTCGATGGCGCCGAATTCGTCGATCGTCGAGGCCAGCAGATTGTGGATATCCAGCTTGCCGGCAACGTCGCAGCGAATGTAGCGGGCGGTGTTGATGCGGCGCAGTTCGATCTCGGCCGCCTCGCCGGCATCGTCGTCGACATCGGCGATGACGACCTTCGCCTTTTCGCGGGCGAAACGCTGGGCGATGGCATAACCGATCCCCTGTGCGCCGCCCGTGACGACCGCCACCTTGTTTTCGAGCCTGCCTTCGGCCATGTGCGCCTCCGCCTTGTGCCGTTCATTTATCGGCGCACTCTGCCCAATGGCGGGGCGAGGTCAAGGGCGGAAAGGGCGGGGCGACGTCTTGACAGGTTCCTTTCATATGAAATAGAAAACTTACATATGAAAGGAAGCGAGATTTGAACCCGGAAGAAATGGCGACGCGGTTCACCGCACTATCGAACCCGCAAAGGTTGCGCATCCTCGGAGCTCTGCAGCGTGAAGGTCGGGCTTACGTCAGTGCGCTTGCCCGAAAGGTGGGGTTGAGCAGGCCGCTGTTGCATTTGCATCTGGCGAAGCTGGTCGAGGCCGGTTTCGTCGAGAGCAGCATGGAATTGTCGGATGACGGCAAGGCACTGCATTTCTTCCAGATCGTTCCCTTCCATCTCGAGATTACGCCGGAAGCCATCGCGATAGCCCTGGATCAGGTCGGAAAGCCTGCAAAGGGAACCGGTCCGGCGTCCACGAAGCCGACAGACCAGTGAGGTACATGCCATGCAGGCCAGCCCCGTCTATTTCCTTCTCGTGACCATACTCGTTCTGGTCACGGTTATCGCCGTCGTCATGGTCCGCGCCTGGGGGTCGACGCGCAGCGCCGCGCTCACGGGAGCAAGCCGCGACAGCCTCGACGCCATTGCCAGGCACATGGAGAAGAGTCACTCGGATCAGGGCCGGAAGCTCGACGCCATTACCGGTGAACTCACACAATTGCGTGGCAAGGTCGACGAAATCGAGAAGCTGCTGAAAACGGTCGGATAAGCCATGACGCAGGCCCCGTTATCCGCGACAAGGGAATCGGTGCATGGCTCTGCCACGGGCCGCTCCGCGCTTGTTGTGGCGATCCTGGTCGAAGCGACGACACTGCTGATCCTCCTGCTGATCGCGGTGCCGCTCAAGCATCTTGCGGGCTGGCCAGCCGGCGTGAAGATCATCGGGCCGGTGCATGGCGCCGCCGTTCTGGCCGCTGTCTACCTGTTGATCGAGGCGTTTGCCGCAGGTGAGATCAGGATGCGCACCGCGCTGTTCCTGATGCTCGGCGCGCTGGTACCGTTTGGTGGCTATATCGGTTCACGCATGCTTGCTCGCCGTCAGCCGAAGAAAGCCGGTCTGCATGAAGAACGGGGCAGTGAATCCGCGATGAAGATGATTTCCTCGGCGATCCGGGAATTCGCATGAGCCTTTATGTCGTCCTGAAATTCCTTCATCTCGCCTGCGTCGCCGGTTTCGTTGGCGGGCTGATCGTCGTCGCGCTGCTGGCGGGCGAGGCTCGGCGCACCGGCCAGCCGGCGCTGCTGGCGGCGGCGATGCGGTTCAACCGGCGCTTCGTCTCACCAGCTTTCCTGCTTGCGGTGGCGTTCGGCCTGTGGCTCGCAACGCATCTGGGCGCCTTCGGCGATCCTTGGGTGCAGCTCAAGCTGGTGCTGCTGCTCGTGCTGGGCGCGGTGCATGGCTGGTTTTCCGGCAGGTTGCGCCGGTCCAGCAGGGATCAGGGCGAGACGCTGGAAAGCGCCGCGGGCGCCGCCGGCTTCTTCCCGGCGATGGCGCTGGCCTTTGCCGCGCTTGCGGCAACGATGATCCTGCTGGCGGTGTGGAAGCCGCTCTGGTGATGCCCGAGCGGCCCGCGCGGTCTCAGGCGCCGATGCCGCGGCTTTTGAGTGTACCGGTGATCTCGTCGAGGATCGCCGGGTCGTCGATGGTGGCCGGCATCTTCCATTCCTCGCCGTCTGCGATCTTTTGCATCGTGCCGCGCAGGATCTTGCCGGACCGCGTCTTGGGCAGGCGCTCGACGGTGATAACCGTCTTGAAGGCGGCGACCGGGCCGATCTTGTCGCGTACAAGAGCGACGACCTCCTTCTCGATCTCGGTCGAATCCTTCTTCACACCGGACTTCAGGATGATGAAGCCGGCCGGGATCTGGCCCTTCAGCTTGTCGGCAATGCCGACGACAGCGCATTCGGCGACATCGGGATGCGAGGCCACGATCTCCTCCATAGCGCCGGTCGACAGGCGGTGGCCGGCGACGTTGATGATGTCGTCGGTCCTGGCCATGATGTAGAGATAGCCTTCCTCGTCCATGAAGCCGGCGTCGGCGGTCTTGTAGTAGCCCGGGAACTCCTCGAGATAGGCTTCCCTGAAGCGTTTGTCGGCGTTCCACAGCGTCGGCAGGCAACCCGGCGGCAGCGGCATCTTGACCACGATGTTGCCGAGCGCGTTGGCCTCGACCGGATGGCCCTCGTCGTTGAGGACCTGCACGTTATAGCCCGGCATCGGCACGGTCGGCGAACCGTATTTGACCGGAAGCTGGCCAAGGCCAACCGGGTTTGCAGCGATCGCCCAACCGGTTTCGGTCTGCCACCAATGGTCGATCACCGGCACGGAGAGCTTGTCCTCGGCCCAGTGGATCGTGTCCGGATCGGCGCGCTCGCCGGCCAGGAACAGGGTGCGGAAGCCGGAAAGGTCGTATTTCTCGATGAACGTGCCGTCCGGGTCCTCCTTCTTGATGGCGCGGAAGGCGGTCGGCGCGGTGAAGAGCGCCGAAACGCCATGCTCGGCGATCACGCGCCAGAAGGTGCCGGCATCGGGCGTGCCGACGGGCTTGCCCTCGAACAGGACCGTCGTGCAGCCATGCAGGAGCGGCGCGTAGACGATGTAGGAATGGCCGACGACCCAGCCGACATCCGAAGCGGCCCAGAAGACCTCGCCGGGATCGATGCCGTACACGGCCTTCATCGACCATTTGAGCGCAACCATGTGGCCGCCATTGTCGCGCACCACGCCCTTGGGCTGGCCGGTCGTGCCCGATGTGTAGAGAACGTAGAGCGGGTCGGTGGCGGCGACGGGCTCGCAAGCCACTTCGACGCCGGCGGCCTTCGCCTCGCCGACCAGTTCGGCATAGTCGAAATCGCGGCCCTCGATCAGGTCGCAGACCTGCTGCTCGCGCTGCAGGATGATGTTGGCAACCGGCTTGTGCGAGGACAGTTCGCAGGCGCGGTCGAGCAGCGGCTTGTAGGCAACGATCCGGCCGGGCTCGATGCCGCAGGAGGCCGAGACGATGACTTTCGGTTCGGCGTCTTCGATGCGTGTGGCCAGTTCGGCGGCGGCGAAGCCGCCGAAGACGACGGAGTGGATGGCGCCGATGCGGGCGCAGGCCAGCATGGCGATGGCGGCTTCCGGCACCATCGGCATGTAGACGATGACGCGGTCGCCCTTTTCGACACCCTTGTCGCGCAGCACATGGGCGAGCGCTGTCACCTCCTCCTGCAACTGCTCGAAGGTGATGGTGCGCTTGGCGCCGGTGATCGGGCTGTCATAGATGATCGCCGCCTGGCCCTTGCGGCCATGCTCGACATGGCGGTCGACGCAATTGTAGCAGGTGTTGCAGGTCGCGCCCGCGAACCAGCGCCCATAGACGCCGCCGTCCGGGTCGAACACCTTCGTTGCCGGTTCGAACCAGTCGATGTCTTTCGCGGCCTCGGCCCAGAAGCCCTCCGGATCGTTTTTCCAGCGTTCGTAGGTCTCGTGATAGGTCGAGGGCATCTGTCTCCTCCTGCGATGCGTCATGCCGTCTTTTCAAGGCAATGAAACCCATGCGGTGTTCGGGCGCAAGTCCATCGGCTGCGATGAATCGGCTCTGGTGCGTCGGGCTGATAGCATCGCTGGCTGCCGGCGCATTTGACCTGAGTCAGTCGGCATAGACCGGCGTGACGCCGTCTGCCGCATAGCCGATGACGCCCGGTTCCCACCACAGGACAGGGTTGGCGCGGAAGCTGGGTCGTTCGGCGAGCCGCTCGATCAGGGCGGCGATGCGCGGCCAGCGGGATATATGCGAGTCGAGGCCGAGCGGCCGGTTCTCGACGAAACGCAGATGGCAGGCCAGAAAGATGTCCTGAATGGACAGGCAGTCCGGCAGGAAACCTCCCCCTTCTCTGGAAATGCGTGCCTCCAGCCATTGCAGTAGATGTGGCAGGCGTTCGGCGGAACGCGTCAGGTAATCGTTGGCGTCATGGCGGATGCCGCTCCAGGTCATCTGGCTGATTGTCGTGACTGCGGTGCCGAGGGTCTGGATGGTGGCGAAGGTGAGCTTGTCTTCCCAGACGTGCTCCGGGCGCCATGCGGAGCGTGCGAGTGGCGGATCGCCGGCGGGCCGATGGTCATGGGTGGTGAGCAGATATTCGGATATCAGGCCGCTTTCCCACAGCACGATCTCGCCGTCGCGAAAGGCGGGCACCTGGAGGGTGGGCGTGTTGCGCGCGCGTTCCTCGGCGGTGGGTGTCGTGATCTCCTCGTGCCTTTCGTAGTCCAGGCCGAGTTCGTCCAGCAGGATCCTGACGCCCCTCGCGAAGGGCGATCCCGTGGTGAAATGCAAAACCGGCATGGCGTTTCCTCCCGTGCCCGACAGGATTGCACGTCGGAGCCGGTGCGCCAACGATTTGCGCTATGCGCCGCGTTCCATGCCGACGATGAAGTCCGCGGCCTTTTCGGCCCATTCGCGATAACCGGCCTCCGAGGCGTGAAAGCCGTCGACGGAAAAGTTCTCCGGCACGATGCGCCAGTCTGAAACGGGGGCCAGCGCGCCGCGCTCGTTGCACAGCACCTTGCCCTTGTGGTCGAGCAGGCGGGAGCGGATGCCGAGGATGCGATTGAGCGGCGAGGGCAGCGCGGGCACGCGCTCCATGTCGAGCACGCCGGCCCAGATGATCGTGGCGGGCGGAAAGCGCGCCTTCAGCGCATAGATCAGCGTGCCGAAATCGCGCTTGAACACCCTGACCGAATGGAAATTCTTGGCGTCGTTGGTGCCGATGTTGAGCATGACGTAGTCGAAATCGCGCGGCTCGACATGCGGCACGACATGGTCGCGTATCTGCGCGGCTGTGGCCGAATTCATGCCGGCGATGCGGGCCGTGACGGGCCGGCCGGTTTTTTCCGCCAGAAAGCGCGGCAGGAAACCGGCGAAACATTGCTCGATGGACTCGACGCCGACCCCGGCGGCCGAGGAGTCGCCGACGACCAGAAGTTTCAACGGTTCGCCTTCGCCTGCAAAATGCAGATCGCCATCGTGCGGCGGCGGGGTCATGCGGTCGATGCGCCGACGCACGCCCAACCCCTGCCAGACATAGACAGGCAAAGCGAGCCAGGTGAAAAGCGCGTCGGCGAAGGAAGGTTTGGAGGTCATGCGTTCTCTATACATTGGCAACGCATGAAGGGAAGGGGGACAAAGAATGAAGGAAAGGGCTTCGGTGCGAAAGAGGATGGAAGGCGTTGGCGCTCCGTCACGTCGATGCATCAGGCTTCCGCTTTGCTGCTCGCCGGCCTAGCATGGTGTCGGGTCAAATACGGCCGCTCATGTCGGTTTACTGTCGAAGGGGATTTCGCGATGCGTTCCATGATGCTGAACCTGCTCGTCGGGGCCGGGCTTGCCGGGCTGGTGTTTCCTGCTTCCGCTCCGGCGCTGGCTTCGCTCGCGAAGGTGGCCGATCCCGCAGCTTTCGAAGTTTTCGACGGTCGCTGGCATGCGGAGGACGACGCCATCCTGACCATCCAGGTGCTGCAGGACACGCTTGCCGTTTCTGGCGTAGACGGCGCGACGAGCTTCCAGTCGCGCTGCATCGCGGAGATGACGGATTCCGGTCCGGCCGCCCGATGCATCGGCGAGGGCTACAATTTCCTCAACAAGCGGAATTTCCTCTATGTCAGCACGATTGCCATGAAGGACGACAAACTGGTCGAAAGCTGGAACGCCAGATTCCTCGATGCTTCCGGTGCCATCGAATCCGAGTTCGAAGGCGAGCAGAGCTTCACCAGGCAGGTGCCCTCGTCCCGGTAGCCTCTTCGCGACGGCCTGCCTCAAAGCAGTTTCAGGAAATCGAGAAGCTGCGCCTTTTCCTTCTCGCTCAGATCGAGCGGCATGACCTCCGAATGGCGGCCATGCGGGATGATTTCGCCGTTGATGTCGGGGAGGTCGAAGAAGGGGTCGGGCGCCTTGTCGTAGTGGTCGACGACCTGTTCGAGTGTCTCGATCTGGCCGGCATGCATGTAGGGCGGACGGTCGGCGACGCCGCGCAGCGTGGGCGTCTTGAAGGCGCCTTCGAACAGCTTCTGGTCCTTCGACATGAAGCGCAACTCGCGGCAGGATTCTTCGGGTGCGTCTGAATGCGGGCCGAGGCATGAGAAGGTGTCGTTGGCGAGCCATTCGACCACGGCGGCCCGGCCCCAGTCGGTGCCGCCGACATCGGGCGAGAAGGGTACGCCGGTGTTGTGGAAAAAGTCGTCAGTGAGCAGCGCGCCTGAATGGCAATGGTTGCAGCCGCCCTTGCCGACGAAGAGGCGGAAGCCGGCCAGTTCGTCTTCGCTCAACTCGTCTTCGGGGGCGGGCGTCTCGTCCTTCAGCGCGGCGGCAACGAAACGGTCGAAGCGGTTTTCCTGCGGCATCAGGGTGCGCTCGAAGGCGGCGATCGCCTTGCCGATATTGGCGAAGGCGTGGTCGATGGCGAACTGGAGGGAGTCGGGCGTTGCCTGCCAGTTCTCCAGCGGTTTGCCGGCGACCAGCGGGCTTGCATTGTTCGGCCAGTCCGCGAAGTCGGGCCGTTCGCCGAATACGTCCGCATAGGCCTCGCCGTGATGGGTGAGCACGCGCTTGACCACATCGGCGCGGGTGATGCCGTGCTCGACGGGGTTTTCCAGTGGCCCCAGCGCCTGGCTCCACTGGCTGTCCTTGCGTCCGTCCCAGAAGAACCACACGCCCCACTGGCTGCCGGCGAGCGGCATGGTGCGGCGGAAATTGCGGCTCAAGGCCTGGGCCAGCGGCAGGCCGTCCTGGAACTGCGCGCCGGGTTGGTGGCAGGAAGCGCAGGCGATCTGCGCGTTGGCGCTCAGCCTCGTGTCGAAGAAGAGCTCCCGGCCGAGTTCGGCGGCTTTCGGGTCGTCGCCGACCCGGTTGGACGGGTCGGGCGGCAGCGCTGGCAGGGCAGCCAGCGTGAGCGACTTGGCCAGTTCAAGTTCGGCAGGCGTCAGCGCCTTTTCCTCGCCGGCGCGTGCAACGATGCGCGGCACGGTGACGGCACCGATCGCGGCGACGATCAGCGCGGGCAGGACGATGTTGACGAGAAAGGCGCGCGGCATAGCAACCATGATGGCCTTCCGGCAGCGTTCGTCAATGCGTCGGAGCCGCGCTGCGTCAGCGCGTCACTTCAGCGTGAAGGAAATCTCTGCGGTGTCCTTGCCGATGGGGCTGTCGATGGTGAACCGCAACTGCCATTCGCCGATCATGGAGAATTTGACGCCGTCGATATGGTAGGTGCCCGGCGGATCCTCGCTGACCACTTCCGGCGCGGTCGGCAGGCCGTGGCCATGCGCGGCCATGCCACCGTCGATCGTGATCGTCGCACCGGTCACCGGCTTGCCCTCGGCGTCCTGCACGGTGAGGACCCAGACATGGATCGGGCCGACCGGCGGCAGGGGGCTTTCGGTGGTGCCGGCGACAATCTTGTAGAGGCCGTTCTCCGACTGGGTGCCGAGGCCGAACAGCAGCTTGGCGAGCGCCGGGCCGGATTGGGCGGCAAGGCCGGCGGCCAGAAGTCCGAATGCCAACACGAATATTGCCAGTCTTTTCGACACAAGCTTCTTCATTGGATGGGCCCCATGTTCCATGCGTATCTGCGCCGGCGGTTCTGCCGGTCGGCACAGTCGTCCGAGCAGCTTAGGCGCATTTCGCCAGGCGCCGCAAGCGGCCCCGGCGGGAGCGGTTCGTTCGTAGCGGAATCGGCCGCGATCAGGCGGCGTCTTCCATTTCGCGCTTCCATGCGCCGGTCGCGGCGAGGCCGTTCATCTTCGCGCGGTGGGTGAAGGCGCGCTGTGCGGCGGCGACGTTTTCCGTCTTGCCCTGCCATGCCGTCAGCGCGGCATGCTGCAGCGCGCGGCCGTAGGAATAGGTCAGGCGCCACGGCATGTCGTACATGGCGTTCATGGCCGAGAGGTTGGCGGTCGCGTCCTCGTCCGACTGGCCGCCCGACAGGAAGGCAATGCCCGGCACCAGCGCCGGCACGCAGGCCTTGAGGCAGCGCACGGTCTTTTCGGCGACTTCCTCGGGTGAGGCCTTGGCGCCGGATTTCTGGCCGGGCACGACCATGTTCGGCTTCAGCACCATGCCTTCCAGATTGACGCCGGCGTCGTAGAGTTCGGTGAACTGGGTCTTGAGCACCCATTCGGTGACTTCGTAGCAGCGCTCGATGGAGTGGTGCGAATGCGGGCCGTCCATCAGCACTTCCGGCTCGACGATCGGCACGATGCCGGCTTCCTGGCAGAGCGCGGCATAGCGCGCCAGCGCGTGGGCGTTCGCCTTGACGCAGTTCCAGCTCGGCGTGTCTTCGGTGATCGCGATGACGGCGCGCCATTTGGCGAAGCGGGCGCCGGCCTCGTAGTATTTGACCAGGCGGTCGCGCAGGCCGTCCAGACCCTCGGTCACGGTCTCGACCTCCGAGCCCGGGATCAGCTTGGCGCCCTTGTCGACCTTGATGCCCGGCACGGAGCCTGCGGCCTTGATGAGATCGACCAGCGGCGTGCCGTCGGCGGCCTTCTGGAACAGCGTCTCCTCGAACAGGATGACGCCGGAGATGTAGTTCTTCATCGCCTCGTCGGCGCGGAACAGCATCTCACGGTAGTCGCGGCGGCTGTCCTCGGTCGATTCGACATTGATCGAGTCGAAGCGCTTCTTGATCGTTGCGGTGGATTCGTCGGCGGCGAGAATGCCCTGACCCTCGGCGGTCATGGCAATGGCGATATCCTCGATACGTTCCATCATTTCGTGTCTCCCAGGGAATGAATGGCGCGTCATGAGGTCTCGCGCCCGGCAATCGGGCGCCTTGATAGCAGAGCCCTTTCGCCAGTGAAACAGGGCGAATCGTCTCTAATCGGTTGAAATGAAGGTGTGGAGAATCTGGAAGGTTTGGCGGCAGGCGGTCGCCGGCGGGACCGACCGTGATCGGTCCTGCCGGCGTGACGGTTCAACGTCCCACGCGATTGAGAAAGGCTCGTGCCGCACGCAACATGTGCGGATCGCACGGCTTGCGCACGATCGTGTTGTTGTCGTTTTCGCCCGTGAATTCGAAGCTGCCCTCGGCAGGCTTGAATTCGCCGTGGTAAGCGCGACCACGGTTCGCTCGGACACTCATCGTCTGGCTCCTTGAAATATGGCGGCCGTGCCGCCAGGCCTTCGCCATGCCGGCGGTTCCACATGGATCGTGCCGGCATGGCTGGGGCTATCTATATTGGCGGCGAACCTGGCGGCGTGCGTTTTGGCACACGACGTTCAGTTGGGATCGCCCGTGTCAGGCCGCCTGGTCCACAGCCACGCACCGGATCGCGATCTGCTCGATATGGCGGTGATCGGTGCCGCAGCATCCGCCCAACACGCGGAGATTCGGCATGATCTGCACCAGACGATGGTAGTCGCGGCCCAGTTCCTGCGGATCGCCGGGATCGAGTTCGGTGGCGTTGTCGAGCTCGGCATGGCTCATCCGCGAGGCATTGGCGCGCAGGCCGTGGATGCGGGAGAGCCAGTCGGCGTCGCTTTCGAGCACGTTCTCGAAATGATCCGGGTGGGCGCAGTTGATCATGAAATAGGCGGCATAGCCGTCCGTTTCGCGATCGACCTGGCGGATGGCGTCACCCAAGCGCTGACCGGAGGGAAGACGGCCATCGGTCTCCAGCGTGAACGAAATCACAACCGGAATGCCGGCGGCTTTCGCCGCCCGGACGATGCCGATCGCCTCACCGGAATAGGTGATGGTCATGGCCGTCACCAGATCCGCACCGGCCTGTTCCAGAACGCCGACCTGGCGGGTGTGATAGGCTTCCGCCTCTTCCGCCGTCATGAAGGATTCCGGGTTATAGCCGTCGCCGCGCGGACCGATATTGCCCGAGATAACCAGCTTGCCGCCGGAGTGTTCGAACTCTTCTCGGATCGGGAAGAGCATTTCGACGGCTTCGCGGTTGGCCGCGTCGAGCGCCTCGGGCGTGTAGCCGAGCAGCTTTCCCCAATCGGAGTGGGCGCGCCAGGTCACGGTTTCCAATACGCAACCCGCGCCATGACGCGCCGCGATCGCCGCATGCTTGCGGAAATAGCGGGCCAGGCGTTCCTTGCCCTCGGCACTGCGCAGCAGCGGGAATGAGGCGAAGCAGGGCAGGTCGATGCCGTCATGAAAGACCAGCGTGGTCTCCAGGCCGGAATCGCACAGATAGTTTTCACCGCCCAGCTGCGGGAGGTCGTTACGGTATTTGCTCATTTTCTTGTTCCTTGGGTCGTAGGGATGCCCCTGATATTCGGTTACAGTCAGATAGGCAGGCGGACGCCGAGGCTGAAGAATACTTATGGTCGGGCAAGTCGTGATATTTTTTTCCAATAAGTTTCAATGCTTTGTGTCCGGCCGTCGCGATTTCGACTTGTGTCTGCAAGTGCAAAGAGGGAAGTAGCTGTACCGTGGGTGCAGTAACGGCCGCCTGAAAAGGGCCGGTGGCGGGAACAAGGCGATGGTAAGGGCAACGGACACACGCGAGCGGATCATGGACATCGCCGAGCAGGCCATGCTCGACAAGGGGTTCCATGCGACCTCGATCGAGGAGATCATCGCCGCGCTCGGGATCACCAAGAGCGGTTTCTTCTACCATTTCGCCGACAAGACGGCGCTGGCCCGTGCGCTCATGGAGCGCTACCTGGTCAAGGAAGAGCAGTTCTTCGACGATATCTTCGACCGGGCGCGGGAGCTCAGCGACGACCCGCTGCAGGCTTTCCTGATCGGCCTGAAGCTGTTCGCCGAGGCGATGTACGATCTGCCCACCGCGCATCCGGGCTGTCTGATCGCGACCTATTGCTATCAGGCGAGGCTGTTCGACAACACTATACGCGACATGATGCGGACCGGCGTGTTGAGCTGGCGTGAGCGGTTCGTCTCGCTGCTTGAAGAGGTCGAACGTGTCTATCCCCCGCGCGACAAGGTCGACCGGGATGCGCTGGCGGACATGATCAATACGGTGGTGGAGGGCGGGATCGTCATGTCGAAGGCGCTCGACAATCCGAAATCGCTCGGCGATCAGGTGATGCTGTTCCGCTCCTACGTCAAGCTGCTCTATTCGCCGGTGACGGCCGCCGCCTGAGGACGGCCCGGCCCGGGCCGGGTAAACCTGTGCAACCGGCGGGCAAAGCTTTCTTAACTTCGGTTTCGCATGTTCCGGCAACCCGTATGCACCGGGAGTGGAGCGTTGCGACTGAATTTCCTGCCGAAATTTCTCCTTTCGATCGGGCTTTTTCCGATCCTCGTCATGGCCACAATCATGGTCCCCCTTATGGGACCGGTCACGGACGGCGCACGCGCGCAGGAGGCGCCCGCACCGGGCGAGAGCGTGCGTGTGGGTGTCTATGTCAGTCCGCCCTTCGTGACGAAAAGCGGTGACGGCTATGGCGGCATGTCGATCGAATTGTGGGAGTCGCTGGCCGGAACACTGAACCTTGAGAGCGATTACAGGGCCTATCCCACGGTCGGCGCTCTGGTGGATGCGACGGCGGCAGGCGAGATCGACGTTGCGGTGAGCAATCTGACGATCACCAAGGGCAGGGCGGAGCGGATCGACTTCACCTATCCCTGGTTCGATGCCGGCCTGCGGATCATGGTCGCCGAGGACCGGATCGCGGGGATCGGCGACGTGTTCCGGGGCCTCCAGGCCTCAGGCTATCTGCGCGCCTATGGATGGCTGATTTTCGTGATCTTCGCGGCGACGGTCGTGCTGACGATCTTCGACCGCCGGTTCGACAAGGATTTCCCGAAGCGCTGGCGCGAAGGGCTGGCGGAAAGTTTCTACACGGTCATGTCGGTTGCGACCTCGGGCAGGCCGCCCAGCCGCAAGAACCTGTTCGGCTGGCTAGGCCGTTTCTGGCAGGCGCTGTGGCTGGTCTGCGGCATCGCGGTGCTCGCCTACGTTACCTCCACAGTGACCACGGTGATGACGACGCTGTCGCTCACCAACGAGATCAGCAGCCTGGACGATCTGGAAGACCGCACGGTGGGTGCCTTCACCGGCAGCGTGGCGGAGGAATTCGTCATCGAGCAGGGCATGGAGCGGCGTTCCTATCGCGACATCGACGCCGCGGTCGCCGCGCTGCGCAGCGGGCGGATCGACGCCATCGTTGGCGATGCGCCGGTGCTGGAGTATTTCGCGCATACCAATCCGGACATTCCGCTCGACGTGGTGGGGGCGATCTTCGAACCGGACAAATACGGCTTTGCGCTGCCCAAAGGCAGTGCGTTGAGGCGTCCGGTGACGGTCGCGATCATCGGTGCGCATGAAAGCGACGAGATAGAACGGCTGCGCATCAAGTATTTCGGGGACGATCCGTAGGCTTAAGGACGGGCAGGGATGGAAGATACAATCGGGTCGGCGCACGACCAGTTCTTTCACATCAGGATGATCGTCGGCATCGTGGTCGGCCTGAGCGTCGCCCGCCTGCTGACCGGCCTGGCGCAGTTCGTGCAGCATCCGCTGCGCGAGCGGATCTATCCGGTCCATCTTGGCTGGGTGATCTTTCTGCTGCTCGGCATCACCCATTTCTGGTGGTTCGAGTTCGGCCTTTCGCGGCTCGAGCGCTGGAGCTTCGAGATCTATTTCTTCGTGCTCTTCTATGCCGCGCTGTTCTTCTTCATCTGCACGATCCTGTTTCCCGATCGCAAGGACGAGTATTCCGGCTTCGAGCAGTATTTCCATTCGCGCCAGAAATGGTTCTACGGCCTGCTGGCCTTGCTGTTCCTGGTCGACATTGTCGACACGCTTATCAAGGGTGCGGAGCATTTCAACGCGGTCGGCGTCGACTATCCCTACCGACAGGTCGTGCTGGCCGCGCTGTCCATGGGGGCCATCTTCGTCGCGGACAGGCGCTACCACATCGCCTTCGTCATCGTCGCGCTTGGCGCGCAGCTGTGGTGGATCGCGCTCGACTTCTACCTTTACTAGGCAACGCTCCAGGCGCGTTGGCCTCAGCTCCCGAGCCGCAGCAGGAAAGCCTGTGCAGCGGTGATGAGCCGCGTGTTATCCTCCCTTGCCGAGCCGGTTCGCGCGGTGCCTTGCCGGGTATTGTCGGCGACGATATTCAACCGGGCAGGCGACCGTGCTGCATGTTGAACCACGCAAGTGCGTTGCGTTTCGGTGCTTTCGTGTTCGTGGCGGGCAATCATTTCGGATACTCCCATGCGGGTGGTGCGCCCTTGATGAATCGCACTGTCGCACAGGGCTCCTGACAGCTGACTGTCAGGAGCGTTCATACGAGGTTCAAATACCTGCACAGGCCGAATCGGTGGACGGTCAGGCTTTCTGCAGAACCGCCACGCCGGGCAACTCCTTGCCTTCCATCCATTCAAGGAAGGCGCCGCCGGCGGTCGAGACATAGGTGAAGTCGTCGGCCACGCCGGCCTGGTTTAGCGCGGCGACCGTGTCGCCCCCACCGGCCACCGAGACCAGATTGCCCGCCTTGGTCAGCGTCGCGGCGAAGCGCGCGGCGTTCATCGTGGCGGTGTCGAAGGGTTTCAATTCGAAGGCGCCGAGCGGGCCATTCCAGACCAGGGTGGCGGCATCCTCGATCGCGGTGCGGATGCGCTCGAAGCTCTGCTGACCGGCGTCGAGGATCATGCCGTCCTCGGGAATGGCGTCGATGCCGTAGGTGCGGTGCGGCGCCTCGGCCTCGAAATGCCAGGCGACGACAGCGTCGACCGGCAGGATGATGGCGCAGTTCTTTTCCTCCGCCGCGGCCATGATGCGCCGCGCGGTGTCGGCCAGATCCTTCTCGCACAGGGATTTGCCGACGCCGTAACCCTGCGCGTGCAGGAAGGTGTTGGCCATGCCGCCGCCGATCACCAGCGCGTCGACCTTTTCGACGAGATGTTCGAGCAGGTCGATCTTGGTCGAGACCTTGGCGCCGCCGACGATGGCGATGACCGGGCGGGCCGGGTTACCCAGGCCCTTTTGCAGCGCCTCGAGTTCGGCCTGCATGGCGCGGCCGGCATAGGCCGGCAGAAGGCGGGCGAGCCCCTCGGTGGAAGCATGCGCGCGGTGGGCTGCGGAAAAGGCGTCGTTGACATAGGCGTCGCCATTGGCGGCCAGCGCCTTGGCGAATTCCGCATCGTTCTTTTCCTCGCCGGCGTGGAAACGTGTGTTCTCGAGCAGCAGCACATCACCGTCGGCCATGGCGGCGACAGCCGTAGCGGCACTCTCGCCGATGCAGTCGTCGGCGAAGCCGACCGGCTTGCCTAGCAGCTTTGACACGGCGTCGGCGACCGGCTTCAGCGTCATTTCGGGATTGGGACTGCCTTTCGGACGGCCGAAATGGGCGAGCAGGACGACCTTGCCGCCCTTGCCGGAGAGTTCGGAGATCGTCGGCAGCACACGCTCGATGCGCGTTGTGTCGGTGACGCGGCCGGCATCCATCGGCACGTTGAGGTCGACGCGCAGCAGGACGCGCTTTCCCTTCGGATCGAGATCGTCGAGCGTGTTGAACGCGGCCATGGTGCGTACCCCTTTGTGGTCGTGCGGTGCGGGCTGGTCGGAGAATCCGGTTGCGAACCTAGCGTCTGGCGCTGGGGATGCAAGCGGGTCATGCGTCGCATCGGATTGCTGCCCGTCCGCAGGTTTCGGCTCGGCTTTGGCAGGTTGACGGCCTTGCGACAGGCGTCGCCGCAACGCGCGCAGCCGATCACGGGTTTCGCGAAATTCGAGGAAGAACGGAATGTTGGGCTGGCCGGAAAAGGGCTCGACCGACAAGCCGACCTCGGTGATGCGGCCGTTCTCGTCGACATCGCGGACGATAAGCTCGATTGCGCCGAGCACGAGCCGGTCCGCGTTTTCCACGGCGCCGGCAAGGCGTTCGACGAGCAGTTCGCGAATGGTCAGTTCCGCCTCGCCCGCCGACAGTGAAGCGCCATAGGTGGCGGCGAGCTCGGAAGCCGGGCGGTCGGGATCGATGCGGAACGTGCCGAAGAATTCCGCATCCTCCGGATCGACCTCGACCGGGCGGGCGAACAGGCGGTCGAGCAGCGGCGGATAGCGGTCGGGGACGAAGATGTAGACGCGGTCGCCGGCGCCCAGACGTCCGGCCTCCTGGAAAGTCATCGACCTGCCGCCACGCAGCACCAGCGAGGGCCGGGCCCATCGCGGAATGCGTACGCCGCGTTCTACCGGGCTGCCGGCGACGACGGTGTAGGTCAGCAATTCGTGGTGGGCGGAACCGGGCAGTTCGAGCTCGACCTTGTCGACGGCGCCCATGCGGGCGGGCAGGATGAGCGACAACCGGCGGGCGAGTGGCGCGATGGTCCAGCCCTGCAGGAGCAGCGAGACGAGCACGATGATGAAGGCGATGTTGAAGATGTCGCGGCCGTGTTCCAGCCCGCCGAGCAGCGGCGTGATCGCCAGCAGGATGGAGACCGCGCCGCGCAGGCCCACCCAGGAGATGAAGGCCGTCTCGGCGCGCGTGAAGCGGAACGGAATGAGGCACAGCCAGACGGCGACCGGCCGCGCCACGAAGACCAGCACGAGCCCCAGGCCGACGGCGACCGGCAGGAGCACGGGAAATTGCGACGGCGTCGAGAACAGGCCCAGCACCAGGAACATGATGATCTGGGCGAGCCAGGACAGGCCGGACTGGAAGCGCTTGAGGCTGGCGGTGGCGCGCATGCGGGCATTGCCGGCGACGAGACCCGCAATGTAGACGGCGAGGAAGCCGGAACCGCCGATCGCGCCGGCCAGCGCGAAGACCATCAGGGACAGCGCCAGCACGAGGATGGGCTGCAGGCTGGCTTCGAGCCGGACACGCTCGACGAGACGTACGATGGCCCATCCGCCGGCAAGGCCGGTCACGGCGCCGAGACCCATCTGCACGAGAAAGCCGGCCAGGATGTCGGCCATCAGCACGGGAGCGTCCGGACTGGTACGTGCGGCGATGACCTCGACCAAAGTGAGTGTCAGGAAGATCGAGATCGGATCGTTGGAACCCGATTCAACCTCCAGCGTGGAGCGCACGCGATCGCGCAGATGCAGATTGCCGGCGCGCAGCAGGAAGAACACGGCCGCCGCATCCGTCGAGGCGACGGCGGCGCCGAGCAGGAAGGATTCAAGCCAGTTGAACGGGGTGAGGAGCCAGGCCGCGACACCGACGACACCGGCCGTGATGACGACGCCGAAGGTGGCGAGCGAAAGGGCGGGCGCAGCCGTCTGGCGCAGCGCCGATAGCGGCGTGCCGAAGCCGGAATCGAACAGGATGACCGCCAGCGCGAGCGAGCCGACGAAATAGGCGACGCCGGCATTGTCGAATTCAATGCCGAGGCCGTCCGTGCCGGTGGCGAGACCGATCAGGAGAAAGATCAGCAGCAGGGGGGCGCCGAAGCGCAGCGCGATCAGGCTGGAAAAGGCGGCCGCCAGTGCAAGCGCGGCGGCGACAAGGGTGATCAGATAGACTTCCTGGCCCATTCGGCTCCCTGCATGGCAACTCCGGTTGTGGAAAGACTATCCGTTCATGCGCGATGACTGGGGCAAATGGAAGGCGTTGAACGCTCAGAAGGCCGAAAAACGGGGCAAAAATGCCGCGTGATGTGCCTGCCGGTCTGTGTCAGCCGAAATCCCTGACCAGGAGGACCCAGTTGTCGCCTTCCGTCTGCCAGCCTTCCTTGATCATCGGCCGCCGTGCAGTCTCGCGATAGCCTGAACGCTCGTAAAGGCGGCGAGCACCTTGATTGTTGTCGGCGACGATGATCGAGAGGCCGTTCAGATTGGCGTCTCGCGCCAGTTCTTCGGCCAGCGCCAGAAGACGGGTGCCATGACCCTTGCCGCGTTCGGCGGGGATGGCGGCGAGCACATTGACGTACCATGTCGCGGGCGCGAGGTTTTCCAGTTCCTGCAGGGGGCGGAACATGGCAGGCATGTCGTCGGGGATCGGGTCCGGGCTGGCGGGAATGACGTAGCCGGTCAGGCCGGCGACAGCGCCCTTGCCATCGTCCACGACGAAGATCTGGCCTTCGGCGGCTTTTTTTGCCTGACGTTCGCGGCCGATCTGCCAGGGGTCCTGGCCATTGTCGGCCATCGAGGTCCAGAGATATTCCGGCAAGCCCTCACCGGCGTAATTGACGAGTTCGGCCAGCACCGGCGCGTCCTGCGCGGTTGCGACACGAAGGGGTGGTTTGAGATCGATCATCGTTTCACTCGCATTATACGACAAGGCCCCTGAGCGGATCGGCGATCCGGTGCGGCAACTATGAATGTTGTGAGGCGATTTCAATCCTGTCAGGCGAAAGCATGCAGGAGAATTGCGTGGTGTCGCGCGGGTTCGCGAGGACGTTCAGTCGTCGTGGCGACCGTCGTCGCGGGCGCTGCGGATGCCGATCCAGGTCGCATTGGCCTGGCCGTCGGCGCGGCCGCCATTGGGATCGCTGTCGCCGCGATGGGAGAACAGGCGCGTCAGCAGGACCGCCAGCACGATGATGGCGACCGCGAAGCCCAGTGCGATCAGGATGCCCGTTTCCATCTGTCCCAGAAATCCAGGATGCGGCGAAGCGTGTCAGTCGCCACCGCCATCACCGCCTCCACCGTCGCCTGAATCGAAGAAACTGCCGCCGTCCGAACTGCCGCCATCCGATCCGTGGCGCGTGTTGCCGCCGGCGGCGCGGTAGATCACGTAGACGATCACGCCGACCGCGATGGCGAAACCGAGGGCGATGCGGAAGTTTTCATCCATGCCACCGCCCCCGGACTTTTCGTCAAATTCAGATGAGCTTGCTCATCGCAACGGCGGTATCGCCCATGCGGTTCGAGAAGCCCCATTCATTGTCGTACCACGACAGGACCGAAACCAGCGTGCCGTCCATGACCTTGGTCTGGTCGATGTGGAAGACCGAGGAATGCGGGTTGTGGTTGAAGTCGATGGAGACGAGCTTTTCTTCCGTGTAGCCCAGAATACCCTTGAGCGGGCCGTCTGCGGCGGCCTTGATCGCGGCGTTGACTTCCTCGACCGTGGTGGCCTTGCCGGCGACGAATTTCAGGTCGACGACAGAGACGTTCGGGGTCGGCACGCGCATGGCGAAGCCGTCGAGCTTGCCGTTGAGTTCCGGCAGCACGAGGCCGACGGCCTTGGCAGCGCCGGTCGAGGTCGGGATCATCGACATGGCCGCAGCGCGGCCGCGGTAGAGATCCTTGTGCATGGTGTCCAGCGTCGGCTGGTCGCCCGTATAGGAGTGGATCGTCGTCATCATGCCCTTTTCGATGCCGATGGCGTCGTTGAGCACCTTTGCGACCGGAGCCAGGCAGTTGGTCGTGCACGAGGCATTGGAGACGACGAGGTCATCCTTGGTCAGCACGTCGTGGTTGACGCCGTAGACGATCGTCTTGTCGGCACCGGAAGCGGGCGCGGAGACCAGCACGCGCTTGGCACCGGCCTGGAGGTGCATGGACGCCTTTTCCTTGTCGGCGAAGATGCCGGTGCACTCCAGCGCGATGTCGATGTCGAGATCGGCCCAGGGCAGCTTGGACGGGTCGCGCTCGGCCAGCACCTTGAAGCTGTCGCCGCCTTCGATCCTGATCGTGTCGCCATCGACCTCGACGGCCTTGGGAAACTTGCCGTGCACCGAGTCGTAGCGCATCAGGTGCGCATTGGTCTCGACCGGGCCGAGATCGTTGACCGCGACCACGTCGATGTCGGTACGGCCGCTTTCGTAGATCGCGCGTACCACGTTACGACCGATCCGGCCGAATCCGTTGATGGCTACCCTGACTTTCCGCGTCATATGCAATGTCCTCCGAGTTGCCGGAACCGTTGGGAAATGGACGGGCCGGCTATTTCAACTTGGATTTGGCGGCCTTGACGACCGCTTTCGAGGTGATGCCGAAATGCTCGAACAGGTCTTCGGCCTTGCCCGAGGCACCGAAGCCGTTCATGCCGACGAACGCACCGTCTTCGCCGATAAACTTCTCCCAGCCCTGACCGACGCCCGCCTCAATGGCGATCCTGACGGGGGCAGAGCCGATGATCGAGTTACGATAACGTGCCGTCTGGGCGGCGAACAATTCAAAACATGGTACCGAGACAACTCGCGCGGCGATGCCCTCGGCCGCCAGTTCCTCGCGCGCCTCGAGCGCAACGGCGACTTCCGAGCCGGACGCGAAGATCGAGACGGCGGCGTCGCCGTCGGCGGCCGCGAGTTCGTAGGCGCCGCGCGCGCACAGGTTCTCGGTCGAATATTCGGTGCGTACGGCGGCGAGGTTCTGACGGGTCAGCGCCAGCGCCGAAGGCGTCGAGCCGTGTTCGAGCGCAAGCTGCCAGCACTCCGCCGTTTCCATCGTGTCGGCCGGGCGCATGACCAGCAGGTTGGGGATGGCGCGCAGCGCGGCGAGGTGCTCGACGGGCTGGTGCGTGGGGCCGTCCTCGCCCAGGCCGATGGAATCATGGGTCAGCACGTGGATGACGCGGATGCCCATCAGCGCGGCCAGCCGGATGGCCGGGCGGGAATAGTCGGAGAAGACCAGGAAGGTGCCGCCATAGGGCACCAGGCCACCATGCAGCGCCATGCCGTTCATCGCGGCGGCCATGCCATGCTCGCGGATGCCGTAATGGATGTAGCGGCCGGCATAGTCGCCCGGCTTCATCGGTACGGTCTGGCTGGTCTTTGTGTTGTTGGAGCCGGTCAGGTCGGCCGATCCGCCGACCGTTTCGGTTACAACGCCGTTGATCACCTCAAGCACGTTTTCCGACGATTTGCGTGTCGCCACGGTCGGGCGTTCGTCGGCGAGGGAACGCTTGAAGGCTTCCATTGCCTCTTCCAGCGCCACCGGCATGTCGCCGCGCATGCGGCGTTCGAATTCGCCGCGCGGTTCGGGATCGAGCGCGGCGAAGCGCTTGCCCCATTCCTTGAACTTCTGGGCCGAGCGAAGGCCGGCGATGCGCCACAGGTCGAGAATCTCGGCGGGAACCTTGAAGGGCTCGGCATCCCAGCCGAGCTTTTCGCGCGCGCCCTTGATCTCGTCGGCACCGAGCGGCGAACCGTGCGCCTTGGAGGTGCCGGCCTTGTTCGGCGCGCCGTAGCCGATGGTCGTGGCGCAGGCGATGAAGGTCGGCTTGTCGCTCTTTTCGGCTTTCTCGAGCGCTTCGGCGATCTCGGCCGGCTTGTGACCGTCGACGCGCAGCGTGTTCCAGCCGCACGCCTTGAAGCGGGCCATCTGGTCGGTCGAATCCGACAGCGAGACCGCGCCATCGATGGAAATGTCGTTGTCGTCCCAAAGCACGGTCAGCTTGGCGAGGCGCAGATGGCCGGCGAGCGTGATCGCTTCCTGGGAGATGCCTTCCATCAGGCAGCCGTCACCGACGAGGCAAAAGGTGCGGTGGTCGACGATGTCGTCGCCGAATTCGGCATTGAGCTTGCGCTCGGCGATCGCCATGCCGACGGCGTTGGCGAGGCCCTGGCCGAGCGGGCCGGTCGTCGTCTCTATGCCGGCGGCGTGGCCGTATTCGGGATGGCCGGCGGTCTTGTAGCCGAGTTGGCGGAAATGCTCGATCTGGTCGAGGTCGATGTCCTCATAGCCGAGCAGGTAGAGCAACGAGTAGAGCAGCATCGAGCCGTGGCCGGCCGACAGCACGAAACGGTCGCGGTCAGGCCAGTCGGGATGCTTGGGATCGAAATCCATGAAGCGCGTGAACAGCACCGTGACGATGTCGGCAGCGCCCATCGGCAGTCCCGGATGGCCGGAATTGGCTTTTTCCACGGCATCCATGGACAGGAAGCGGATGGCGTTGGCCATCTCGGCATGTCTATCGACTTGCGTCATCGTGATTTGCCTGAAATCCTGGTGCCCCGCAACGTGTCCGGCCGGGCCGGAAAGGCCACTGAACGTGCGTTTTGCGGGCAGGGTGAGGGTTGTCGCCCGGACGTTGGGCGACCTTCTAGCAGGTGGTGGCAGCGAGTCAATCCAATGAGGGGGGCAGCGTGGGTGACGTCAGAGGGCTGGCTCCCCGACATCGGTTGACGGGTCAAAAACGCCGGACGGGGCTTGAACAGGGCGGTCCATGGTGATTCGCCTTGCGGGACAAGGCGGCAAACGATGTGTTCATAAGTTTGCGGGCTTGTTGACGCCGAATTCGTGCAAGTTCTAATGTTTTCGCGCTAACTGCTTGCCTGAACGACATATTGGCCCGCCGGCGAGTGGTAGCGACGTCAAAACGAGGCTGGCCGGTTTTCCACAGCAAAGCCCTTTGGTAAGGATTGTCGGGGCGCAACCGGCCCCGGACGGGAGAAAACGACGGTCGCAAACGGGCGGCCGGCGTCGAGCTTGGCAGGAATCGCGCGATATGATGGCTTCGTCCGATCCGTCGACACCGGACAGGGGAACAGCGGACCGGGGCAACCTGGCGCCGGCCTTGGCACGTCTCAACGAGGCGCTGACCCGGCTTGAATCGGCCATCGACGCACGTCTGGAGCGCGAGGCCGCGCTCGGCGATGCCGAGGCCGAGGTGCAGCGCATGGGTGCCGACCGCACGCGGCTGGCCGAATCGCTCGACAGCGCGGAAGCACGCGCCATCCGTCTGGAAAGCACCAATCGCGAGGTCTCGCGGCGTCTGGTCGACGCCATGGAAGCGATCCGCTCCGTGCTCGACCGGCACGGCCAGGACGGCGAGTGGGGTGAAGACCGGGGCGGCGATCAGGAATAATGTGGGCAGGCATGCATTCGGCAGCGTTGCAATTTGGAAAGCTGGGGCGGGTTGAGGCGACATGGCGCATGTGACCGTCACGATCAACGGCAAGACCTATCGCATGGCGTGCGAGGCGGGGCAGGAGCAGAATCTGCGCGATCTCGCCGAGCGTTTCGACGGCTATGTCGGGCAGCTCAAGGGCGCGTTCGGCGAGATCGGCGACCAGCGGCTGACCGTGATGGCGGGCGTCATGGTGACCGACGAGTTGCAGGAGGCACAGCGGCGCATCCGGACGCTTGAGGTCGATCTGGAGACACTGCGCGCCAGCCGCGACGAGGCGCTGGGCAAGGCCTATTCGGCCGAGAGCGAGCTCGCAAGGCAGGTTCATGCCGTGGCCGAGCGCATCGAGGCGGTAAGCGCCAAGCTGGCGCCGGCCAAGCCGGCGAAATGATCTTGACCTTGTCCCAGCTTACCGAGGCGCAGGTGCGCGCGCCTTCTGTGCCTTCGAGGCCGGTGCGAAGTTTCGACATGCCTCTGGCGAAGTACCGTGGGCAAGCCTATATGTTGATGCTGCGGGCTGCGTGGTGCGTTGGACCTTGTATTCCCGGGGCCTTATCGACTTCCAAGGGAGCTGTCCCTGACCGGACCCGTGGGTCCGGATACACGGCGCCCACCTACATTGTAGGTTCCCGGGGTCGAAATGTTCTGACGGCCAAGGCGGCTCGCTCCTATTTCTTTCCTCTCGGCTTCGCGTCATGAGTTCGCGCGAGGCAAAGGCGCTTCTGCGAGAGACGGTTCTGGCGCGGCGCGACGCACTTGGTGCGGACGAGCGCGCGGAGATGAGCCTTGCCGCCTGCCATCACGGCGAACCGCATGTGGCGTTTGCGCCCGGCACGGTCGTCTCCGGCTTTCTGCCGATCCGTTCGGAAATCGACATCTTCATCCTGATGCAGGCGCTGGCGGAACGCGGCGCGCGGCTCTGCCTGCCGGCCGTGCTCGACCGACAAACCATCGTCTTCCGCGCGTTCAATCCCGGTGACGCGCTGGTGTCGACCGGGTTCGGCACGTCCGGGCCGGGTACCGACGCGGAAATCCTCGATCCGGAAATCCTGCTGATGCCGCTCGCCGCCTTCGACCGCGAGGGCAACCGCATCGGCTATGGCGCGGGCCATTACGACCGGGCGATCGCGCGGCTTCTCGCCAAGGGCATGAGGCCGAGGCTGATCGGATTTGCCTTTTCGCTGCAGGAAGTGGACCATGTACCGGCCGAGGTGCACGATCGCCCGCTCGACGCGATCGTCACCGAAAAGGGCTATTTCGAATTCCGGGAAAAGGGAAACCAGGCCGATGCGACTTCTGTTTCTGGGTGACATGGTGGGACGCAGCGGACGCGAGGCGGTTTACGCCCAGCTTCCCGGCATGATCGAGAAATGGAAGGTCGATTTCGCCATCGTCAACGGCGAGAACGCGGCCGGCGGTTTCGGCATCACCGAGACGATCCTCAACGAGACGCTGGAGGCCGGTGCCGACGTGGTGACGACGGGCAACCATGTCTGGGACCAGCGTGAGGCGCTGACCTTCGCCGACCGGCAGGACCGGTTCCTGCGGCCGGCCAATTTCCCGTCCGGCACGCCGGGGCGCGGTTCCAATGTCTACGAGGCGCGCAACGGTGCGCGTGTGCTGGTCGCCAACATCATGGGCAATGTCTTCATGCACCCCGAGCTGGACGATCCGTTCCGCAGCGGCGAGGCGCTGATGGAGGGGGTCGAGCTCGGCAAGAACATCGATGTCGTGTTCGTGGATTTCCACGCCGAGGCGACGTCGGAAAAGATCTGCTTCGCGCTGTTCATGGACGGGCGTGTCTCCGCCGTGGTCGGCACGCACACGCATACGCCGACGGCCGACCACCAGATCCTGAATGGCGGCACGGCCTATCTGTCCGATGCCGGCATGTCGGGCTGCTACGATTCCTCCCTCGGCATGGACAAGGAAGAGCCGCTCAACCGGTTCCTGACCAAGATCCCCAAGGGACGCTTCGAGGCGGCCACGGGCGAGGCGACGATTTGCGGCTGCGGCATCGACATCGACGATTCGACCGGCCTTGCCACCGCCATCAAGCCGCTACGCGTGGGTCCACAGCTCGAAAACGTGTTGCCGTGGTGAAGTTAGGCCTCGGCTGGTAAGGTGGGGCTGGTAGCGAACCTGCCCTATTGCGGGATCTCGATCCGCTCGTCGCTCATGCGCAGTCTTTCCGTGTCGGACAATTGCGAGACGGCGAATTCGACCAGATCGAGATCGATCGGCAGCTTGTCCCAGTATTTCTCCAGGACCTGGAGATAGTCGCTGCCCTGAACGAGGCCGTTTTCGTTGAAGACTGAACTCTGCTGGGCCGAATAGCCCTTCGACCGCTGCTTGAACGGCACCTTCTCGCCGGTCATCACGTCGAAGGAAAGATTGCCGGCGCCGGTCGCCATCAGGAGCTGGTGCGGGTTCTCCGGGTTGTAGCTGTAGGTCGCGCCGCCATTGGGATCGTCAAGGGTCTTCACCAGCCGGGGCGGGTCCATCACCCAGACCTCGTGCTTTGTGGTGCCGTCGAGGTAATGCATGAACGCGATGGACGACAGGTCGGGCGCTGCCTTTGCCGGGCCAAGCGCCATGCCGTGATCGGCGATCTTGTTGAGCGTGGTGATCTCGCCGCTCGCTACGTCCAGTACGCCGATAAAGGTGCGTTCGCCATTGCCGTCCGGCAGGGTGCCGGAGGCGACGAAGCCGAGCCGTCGTCCCGTCCGGTCCAGCGTTCCGTTCATCTTGGCGCTGTTCGCGAAATCCATCGCGCCCGTTCCAAACACCTGGTGATAGAGGACCGTCGCGACAAGTTCTCCGGTGCGTGGGTTCCAGACCTTCAGGCCGGCATCGTCGTTGATGTTCGACACCGTGAGCAGGGCGTTTCCGTCGTCGGAGAGCGTCAGCTGATCGAAATAGACATAGCCGGCCTTCACCGCGTTGAACGTCGTCAAAGGCTGTCCCGTCCGCGCGTCGTAGACCGCCACATCGCCATTGGAGAGGGCGACGGCCAGCAATGCGTCGTTGCGTGAGAAAGTGGCTTTCAGCCCGTCATTGTTGGCAGGGCCCGGTCCGAGATCGGCAATTTTCACGCGGTTTTCGAGATCCCAGAGCTGGATGATCTGGGTGGTTTCGTCCGTCCAGGTGGCCACCGCCGCCAGCTTCCCGCTGGGGCTGATTTCCGCGCCCGTCACCATATTGCCGGTGGGAATGAACGTGTCGGAAGAATCCATCGCCCGGTAAAGCGCGAGATGGGCGGCGCTGAATGCGGAGAGATTGTCTTCGTTGACCCCTTCCGGGATGCCTTTCAGGGCCTCGATGACAGCCTCGCGGCGCATGCCCTTGCCGAGATATTCGGTGGAGCGCTGCGCGAAACCTTCCGAGGCGAGTTCCAGATCGTCCAGCGAATAGCGCGCGCCGAGGATCAGTTCATCGGTCAGCGAGGATCGCGACCAGGGCGTCTGCGACCAGTCGGTCGCCTCGCCAACCTCGCGGGTAACCATCGCCATCGCCTTCTGGACGGAGGTGCCCGGCTTGACGATGTTGCGGGCAAGCGCTGCGGAGAACGGGCTGACATCGCCCGTGCCGTCGGTCGCAGTGGAGTTGGGCGAGGTCGAATAGGCGACGAAGATGCCGGCGGGCTGGGCATTGGCGGAGGTGGCGGCAGGTGTCGAGCCACCCTTGCTTGAACCGGCGGAGCGGCCGGTCGATACCGAAAGACCCGGCAAATCGGCCGAGGCGAACGGATTGTCCCGGCATGCGTCGAGAAACACCATGCTCGAACGCGCGGCGGCCGTCAGCCGGTCGAGCATGGCCTGCAAATCGATCAGATCATTGTCGGCTGCCGGCTCGTCCGGCGCGTAGTCGACGCCGATCAGATAGTTCACGTCGCGTATCTGGATGCCATGACCGGAATAGTGAAAGACGGCGACGTTGACCTGCGGGTTTTCGGCGATCGCCTCGTCGATGCATTCGGCGGCCGCGCCGCGGGAGAAGTCGGTCAGCATGTAGAGTTCGAAATCGAGTTTCGACAGGGCCGCACCCATCACGGCGGCGTCGTTGAGCGGGTTCTGCAAGGGGGTGATACCGTTGCGATATCCGGCATTGGCGCTGACGACAGCGAGGCGGCCCTTCGTTTTCGCCGGAGCGATGTGAACACATTCCCCCGGCCTGTCTTCGAGCGTTTCCAGAATGGTCCGGGCCTGCGGGGAGAGCTCTTCGGTACGACCTTTCCCGGGGGCAAGGACAAGCATGATGCATGCTGCGGTCAGGACGGCCGCCATTCTCATTTGGAACTCTCCTGGTGATGTCGTTCAGGCAAGAGGGGGGCTTACCCCATTGCGCGCAAGACTTTGGTTTTCGAGCGTTCGAATACCTCATCCGGCACGAAGAAATCACCCGCCAGCGCATCCGTTCCCTCATATTGGTAAACGGACAGATCGGTGACGCCCTCTTCGATCAGCACTTCCTCGTCGATGAAGAAATTGCCGGTGCAGGTCTTCGGGTCGCGGCTCAGGATGGCATGGGCCGCGTCGGCCAGGATTTCCGGCTTGCGGCTGATCTTCGCCATGGAGTCGCCCCCCAGCACGTTCCTGACGGCGGCGGTGTCGATGGCCGTCAGCGGCCACAGCGCGTTGACGCCGATGCCGTCGCCCTTGAATTCCTCGGCCATGCCAAGCACGCACATCGACATGCCGAATTTCGCCATGGTGTAGGCGACATGGCCGGAGAACCATTTCGCCTTCATGTCGAGCGGCGGCGACAGGTTTAGGATGTGGGCGTGCGACGACTGCTTCAGAAAGGGCAGGCATTTCTGGGAGACCAGAAAGGTGCCGCGCGTGTTGATCTGGTGCATCAGGTCGAAGCGCTTCATCGGCGTGTGCGCCGTGTCGGTCAACGAGATGGCACTGGCGTTGTTGACGCAGATGTCGATGCCGCCGAAATGCTCGACGGTCTTCGCGACGGCGGCCTCGACCTGCTCCTCGTGGCGGATGTCGCAGACCAGCGGCAGGGCGTCGCCGCCGGCCACGCGGATTTCCTCGGCCGCGGTGTGGATCGTGCCCGGCAGGCGTGGGTCCGGTTCGGCGGTCTTGGCGGCGATGGCGACCCTGGCACCGTCCCGTGCGGCACGCAATGCGATGGCGAGGCCGATGCCGCGGCTGCCGCCCGACATGAAAATGGTTTTGCCCTTCAGTGACATCGGTTTCCTCCTCTTGATGATGGCGATCCGGTTCAGTCCGGAATCCGGTAGCGTTCCGCAAAGGCGGTGCAATAGGCTCCTATATCCTCCGGCCCTGCCTCGGCAAGGAGCGTATCTTCCGGGATGACGGTTCCGGCTGCCTTCGACCGGGTCCAGATATGACCGACGGGCGCCAGCAGGCGGGCATGGTCGAGCGAGCCGGCCTTGACGCTGAGCACGGCCTGGGCGGGGTCGGCCGGTTCCTCGCTGCCCTTGTGATACAGACGCGAGCCGCAATCCGGGCAGAAGAAGCAGTGCATCAGATGGCCGGACTCGGTGTCGCGCGTCCATTGCGCGGGCCTGCCCGTCAGGTGGAAGGCGGCCTCGCACACCCACAGCGACAATCCATAGGCGCTGGCCGACTGATGCTGGCACTCGGTGCAATGGCAGGCATAGAGCGTCAGCGGCCTTGCCGAGATTTCGTAGCGCAGCGCGCCGCACTGGCAGCCGCCGGTCCAGGGCAGTTTCGGAAGATCGATCCTGTCGGCATGCGGCATGGCGGCCCCGTCTGTGTGCATGTCCGGCCGCCCGTTCGGGAGAGCGTCCGGACGCCCGTCTGGACGAATGTGTCGTGGTTTGTTTATAAGCGCGCGAACGTTTCTCGACATCCCCTAAAAAATGACAGGTGGGCCATGGCCGGCCATTCGAAATTCAAGAACATCATGCACAAGAAGGGTCGCGCCGACGCGGCCCGTTCGAAACTGTTTTCGCGACTGTCCAAGGAAATCACCGTTGCGGTGAAGATGGGCGGCGGCACGACCGATCCGGACATGAACCCGCGCCTGCGGCTGGCGATCCAGAACGCCAAGGGCCAGTCCATGCCCAAGGACAACATCCAGCGGGCCATCAACAAGGGCTCGGGCGGCGACGGCGAGGACTACAAGGAGATGCGCTATGAGGGCTATGGCCCCGGTGGCGTCGCCATCATCGTCGAGGCGCTGACCGACAATCTCAACCGCTCGGCGTCGAACATCCGTGCCTGCTTTTCGAAGAATGGCGGATCGCTCGGCGAGACCGGGTCGGTCTCCTTCATGTTCGACCGGGTAGGCGAGATCGTCTTCAAGCCGGAGGCCGGCAGCGCCGACGAAATCATGGAAGCGGCCATCGAGGCCGGCGCCGAGGACGTGACCAGCGACGAGGAAGGCCACACTATCATCTGCGCCTTCGAGGATATCGGCGATGTTTCCACGGCGCTCGAGGCGGCGTTGGGTGAGCCGGAATCGGTCAACGTCATCTGGCGGCCGCAAAACCAGACGCCGATCGACGAGGACAAGGCCGGCACGCTGATGAAGCTGCTCGATGCACTCGACGAGGATGACGACGTGCAGAACGTCTACTCCAACGAGGACATCGACGAGTCCGTCATGGAGCGGCTGTCGGCCTGAGCCGATGCGCGTCCCGTCAGGGTGTCGAAGATTGGGGCGGTGGTGATCGCCGCAATCAGCACCAGCGCCAGTGCAATCCGGCGGTAGAGTACATCCGAGGCCCGGCCGAAAAGCCCTATGCCGATGAGCAGGCCCGCAAAATAGGCGGGGATGCCGGCGATGCCGATCGAGGCCGCGCGCCATGAGAACAGGCCGGCCACGATCAGCCCGATAAGTGTGGCGAACTGGGTGATTGCGAACAGGGCGATGAGATTGGCGCGGACATGGCCCGCGCCCGTGCGCGCGGCCATCCAGTAGATGATGGGCGGCGGCCCGCCGACACCGACCGAGCCGCCGAGAACGCCTCCCGAGGCCCCGACCAGCAGAGACGCCGGTGGCGTGCGTGGCCCGCGATAGGTCCAGCCACGCCACAGCACCACCACCACCGCGAGGATAATCAGCGACAACAGCCAGCGCAGCATCTGCGGGTCCGAAGCGGTCAGCAGATAGAACCCTGCCGGCAGTGCCAGCACATAGCCAAACGCCACGGGAAGCACTTCACGCAGGTTCATCTTTGATCGCGCGCCCGGCAGCAGGACGGTCGAGGGACCGAAATCGAGCAGGGATAGGGTGATGATCGCGATCAGCGGCGAATAGAGTGCGGCTCCGATAGGGGCGATGATCATGCCCGCGCCAAAGCCTGAAAAGCCGCGCACAATTCCCGCCACGCCGATCACGGCGAGGAAGAAAACGAGATTCGGATCGCTGGTGAGGGCGGTAAAGCTGTCCAAGGATGCGCCGGAATCTGCAGGGATGATGTCGAAAGCCTGACCGGTCGGGTAGCAGGAAGGCCTGCTTCGCGCTACGAAATATTCATGAACGCGAAATCGACTCGGATCATCGGCATCGACCCCGGCCTGCGCTTCACCGGCTGGGGTGTGATCGAGATCGCCGGCACGCGGCTTTCCTTCATCGAGGCCGGCACGGTGCGCTCGAATGCGAAGGACGAACTGGCGGCGCGGCTGTGCCAGTTGCATGACGGCCTCGAAGAGGTGGTGGCGCGGCTGTGCCCGGAAGAGGCGGCCGTCGAAAACACTTTCGTCAACAAGGATGCGAGCGCCACGCTGAAACTGGGGCAGGCGCGCGGTGTCGCCATGCTGGTGCCGGCGCGGGCCGGACTGTCGGTCGCCGAATATGCACCCAATGCGGTGAAGAAAGCCGTGATCGGGACCGGCCATGGCGACAAGCGGCAGATTCAGCTCATGGTGCGTACCCTGCTGCCGCGCGCCGGGTTCGACAGCGAGCACGCGGCTGACGCGCTGGCGATCGCCATCTGTCACGCCCATTCGCGCAAGTCGGCTCGGCTTGCGGCGCTAACGGGCTAGCGCGATGGTCAATTCGACGAACACCGCTGGATCGTCCGCCGATTTCAGCCATACGCCCTGGGACGGTTCGCATCCGGCGTTCAGGATCGGTCTGGCGCCGCTGGGTGATCGGACCTGGATCGAAATGGGCGGTCGCGGCTCGGCGCAACTCGACGAGAAGAAGCGTCTGCTCGCCGAAATGCGCGACGACGTTTTCATGGCCAAGCCCGAAAGCCTTCCCGCGCAGGTAGAAGTGCTCGATCTGGTGCTGGGCGAACTGACGCACCGTCATGGCGGCACACATCGCCGGGAAGATAATGTGGTCACGGTGGGCGACATTTCGGTCGACCTCGAAGACGACGCTATGCCGCCGCTCGAAAAGGCCTCGCGGCTGGTTCCCGAGGATCTCGTGATCATGATGCCGGGCGAAAACGGTTGGTATCTTGGTGCCGGCTGTGTCTGCTTTCCCTCCAACTGGGTGCTGGCGGAGAAGTTCGGCAAGCCTATGCAGGAGGTCCATGGCGGCGTGCCGCAATTCGGCCCCGGTACGCGCAACGCCATGATGATCACCCGGATATTCGACAATCTGCAGACGGACATTCCCGTGATCCGGATGAACTGGTCGATCCACGAGGATGACGAGCTCTATCACGGGATCGGCAAGCTCTCTCTGGCGGAACGGACGTTCGAACAACCCTATCTGCGCGTCGAGGTGCAGACGCTGCACAAGATGGCGGAGACCGGGGCGATCCTGTTCACCATCCGCACGCATGTCGACCCGCTGACGCTGCTGGAGAGCCATCGCGACCGTCGACGGCTTGCCCATGGTCTGGCCGAGAGCCTTGCCAGACTCGACACGGCGCAATGCCGCTACAAGGGCATCGTCAACGCGCGCGAAAGGCTGATCGCCCGGCTCGGGGCGATTGCCGGCGAAGCGGACCAGGCGTACAAAACGCCATGATGTTCTTGACTTGTTCTCGCGTTCGCGAGACAAAAGGGGCGGGATTGCACAGCGGCGGGCGTCACCTCCTTGAGGTGGCGGACAGGACATGATCGGCAAGCTGAAGGGCGTGGTGGACACGATCGGCGAGGACGAACTGATCCTCGACGTCGGCGGTGTCGGCTATGAAGTATTGTGTTCCACGCGCCTGCTGGGCGGCGCGCCAGGGCCGGGCGAAGCGCTGACGCTGTGGATCGATACGCATGTGCGCGAGGACGCGATCCGGCTCTACGGTTTTGCGAACGAGCTGGAACGCGACTGGTTCCGCCTGCTGCAGACGGTGCAGGGCGTGGGCGCGCGCGTGGCGCTCGCCATCCTGTCGACGCTGTCGCCGGGCGATCTGGCCTCGGCCATTGCGCTTCAGGACAAGGCCATGGTGGCGCGGGCGCCGGGTGTCGGGCCGAAGGTCGCGCAGCGCATCGTTGCCGAACTTCGCGACAAGGCGCCGGCCTATTCCGGTGCGGCGGCGGCCGAGATAGGCCTGCAGACCGAGATCGGGGCGGGGGCAGCCACGAGCGCGGTGACCGATGCCGTCTCTGCGCTTTCCAATTTGGGCTATTCGCCGCAACAGGCCTCCGGCGCGGTCGCCAAGGCGCTGAAATCTGCCGGCGAGGACGCCGACAGCGCGAAGCTGATCCGGATGGCGCTCAAGGAGTTGGCTGGGTGAGCCCTCACATGAACTGGCAGGGTTTGCCGTTGTCGTCTAGAAAGACCGCATGAGTGATGCTTCCCGCCTTGTCACGGCAGCCGAGCGCGGCGACGACCTCGACGTCTCGCTCAGGCCGCGGCGGCTCGACGAGTTCGTCGGCCAGCAGCAGGCGCGCGAAAATTTGAAGGTCTTCATCGAGGCGGCCAAGGGGCGCGGCGAGGCGCTGGACCATGTCCTGTTCGTCGGCCCGCCCGGTCTCGGCAAGACGACGCTGGCGCAGATCATGGCCAAGGAACTCGGCGTCAATTTCCGCGCGACGTCGGGTCCGGTCATCGCCAAGGCCGGTGACCTCGCCGCGCTGCTCACCAATCTCGAAGAAAACGACGTGCTCTTCATCGACGAAGTGCACCGGCTGAGCCCCGCGGTGGAGGAAATTCTCTATCCGGCGATGGAGGATTTCCAGCTCGATCTCATCATCGGCGAGGGGCCGGCGGCGCGCTCGGTGAAGATCGATCTGGCGAAGTTCACGCTGGTCGCCGCGACGACACGGCTCGGCCTGCTCACCACGCCGTTGCGTGACCGTTTCGGCATTCCGGTGCGCCTCAATTTCTATACCGAGCAGGAGCTGGACCTGATCGTGCGGCGCGGCGCGCGGATCATGGGACTACCGATGAGCGATGACGGTGCGAAGGAGATCGCACGACGCGCGCGCGGAACGCCGCGCATCGCCGGTCGGCTGTTGCGCCGCGTGCGCGATTTCGCCGAGGTCGCGGGCGCCGAGACGGTGGACGCGACGATCGCCGATGCGGCGCTGACGCGCCTTGAGGTCGATCAGCGCGGGCTCGACCAGCTCGACCGGCGTTATCTCGACCAGATCGCGCATAATTTCGGCGGCGGTCCGGTCGGGATCGAGACCATCGCCGCTGCCCTGTCCGAACCGCGCGACGCGATCGAGGACATCATCGAACCGTTCCTGATCCAGCAGGGATTGATCCAGCGCACGCCGCGCGGGCGCATCCTCACCGCCAATGCCTGGAAGCATCTGGGCCTGCAGGCGCCGGCCGATCTCGCTGCCCTGCAGATGGGTCTGTTCCAGGACGAGGACTGATCAGGACTTGGACTGATCAGGATTTGGACCGGGCTTTCGAGGGAGGTTTTGCCGTCGGTTTGCGCTGCCGGCGCACCGGGCGCTTCTTCGGCTTCTCGTCCTTGACGGGTTCGGGACCGGCATTCATCAGCGGCGGGAAGGGCGACCGGCGGCGCGGATGTTTCAGCGTGCTCTCGAAGATCGCCGCTTCAGTCTCGACCTCGACCAGCGAATGGCCGTCCAGTCTCAGCCTGCACAACTCGACCAGATAGCCTGCCTCGGCCTCCAGCGCGTCGAGCCGGCTCTGCTTTTCGCAGCGCCGGGCGACGAGGCCGAGGGCGTAAAGGAAATGGCGCGAAGCGCTCTTGTCGCTCGCAGCATAGTCGCGCACCGCGCCAAAGGTAAGCCGCAGGAAGTCGGCGAAGGAGGGCGGCGAGACGACGACGCGGAGCTTGCCGTCGGCATCGACCCGCAAGGGATCGGGCGTTTCGAGCACTGCCAGTTCGGCCAGGACGGCCGCCATCCAGTCGAAGCAGGTATTGGCGGTCGAGGGGTCGTTGACGCCTGGCGAAAGCGCGCGGGCGACGATCTCGACGAGTTCGTCGATGAGGAACAGCATGTCGTCGGTCGGCGTACGCCGTGCGCCCGTGGCGATCGAGGCGAGCAACGCATCACGAGCCAGGTCGTCAAGCCGCTCGGCGGGCCAGACGTCGAACACGATCATGCCTGGAAAAACGTAGGTTCCGGGTCGAATGTTCAGCCGCACGACAAGATCGTGTGCTGCCGCCGTCGTCATGAGCGTGGTCGAGTTGAGAAACTGGACATAGCCGATGACGTTGGACTCGACCTCGGCGTAGTCGGCTTCCGCTTCGTTCTGGTCGGCGTCGTCGCGAAAACAGTTGGGCAGTTGCCATCCGGGCACCGTGTCCGGCTCGGCGCGCCTCGCCGGTTCCCCGATATAGGCGGGATAGCGCGTGCCGAGCGCATCGATCAGGCTGCGCCCGATGCCGGCGATCACGTTGGAGATGTGGATGCGTGTCGGCACGTGATGGATGAAAAAGATCAGTACGCCGATGGAGCACAGCGCCAGCAGGATGCAGACGAGCAATGCGAAATTGGGGACGAAGGTCGATCCGTCCTCTCCCGCGGAGCGGATCGTGCGCAACACCATGATCGAATAGACAAAGGTCGCGGTGAACGTGCCCAGCGTGAACTGATTGCCGCGGTCGGTCAGGAAATGGGTGAGCAGGCGCGGGCCGTATTGTCCGGAGGCATAGACCACGGCCACCATCGTCACGGAGAAGACCGTGCCGGCGACGCCGATCATCGAGCCGCCGATGGCGGTCAGGATGGCGCGTGCTCCGTCCGGCCGGCTCCCGCTGAAAAGGGGGATGTTTTCGATCCACTCGTCGCCCAGAACGTCGTCGAGCGCGACCAGGCCAATCGCCAGTGCAAACGCGGCCAACGCCATGAGTGCCGGGATGAACCAGTAGCTGGAGCGGAGCTGGTCGGCGAATTTTTCGAGCCGGGCATACATGGCGGGTCACTACCGGTTGGCGGGCTTGCACTGTCGGCGATTGTCACCGGCCCGGTCAAGCTGGGCGGATTCACTCCGCTGCGACGGCGAGATGAACGCCGGTTGACTTCTGCAGATGGCTGATGACGGAGAAAAGGTTCTCCGCGGTAGGATTTCCGCTTGCAGAGAGCATGCGCATCAGACTTTTGGCCGGCCGACCTGTCTCCAGCGCCAGTTTCTCGAATCCCATGGTCGCGTTCACGTAATTGCGCAGGACGGCCTTGCCCGTCTCCACGTCGCCATCGAGCAGGAGTTCGACGGCCTCCGAAAGCAGGGCGGCACGAAATGAAGGATCCGCATCGGCGCGGGCCTTGATGGTTTGCCTGAATTCGCGGGTCAACGGCATGCCTATTTCCCTTTCTTTCGCTGCTTGTAGTCGCCCCAGCGATTTAGTGCATCGGCGATGTCGCGCTGCTGTCGCCGTTTCGTCCCTCCAGCGAGCAGGATGACCAGCGTTTCACCATCTCTTGCATAATAAATGCGGTAGCCCGGCCCCCAGTGGAGCCGATATTCCTGCACACCCTCACCAACCGATTTCGAGTTGGACAAATTGCCCTGTTCGATCCGAAGCAGGGCTGTCGTTACCTTGGCGGCGGCCTGAGGCGCCAAATCCGCAAACCACCGGGCGAACGGACTTGTTTCATCGGGAGTCAGATACTCGACGATCCGAATCATGGATATTGGTAACTTAAAAGATACCAATTATGCAAGTTGGACATTCAGGTTGTCGGGAACGAGGCCAGACGTTCGGAGCGAGGTCAAACCGGCTGACTTTTGCCGCCAGTCCTGCTAGGGCGATGGCCATGAAAGACCAGTTTCCAGCCGAGCACTCCCGCGAGACCACGCAACTCGCCAACCGTCTCATCGAAAACGGGCACGAGATGGAGGTGCGCGTCTATTACGAGGACACGGATTTCTCCGGTGTCGTCTACC